>NZ_QRHM01000007.1:0-108940 GCF_003470325.1 Collinsella sp. AM24-1
GGCCCGTTCAGGCTGTTGCGTTGAGATTGAAAATCAACCATAACCCCAAAAGAGTACCGTGGACAGGCACAATAGCCGCTCGCTCCTATGCGGCATGCTCTGCCGCCCGAGTCATGCGGGACAGGCGGACCAGTAGCATAAAGCCAACGACCAGCAGCACGCCAATGGAAAGGACGCCCAGCGACGGGTTGCCGGTCAGCGAGGTGACGACCGACACCAGGAAGGTGCCCATAACGCTTGCATAACGACCAAAGATGTCAAAGAAGCCGTAGTACTCGTTGGACTTTTCCTTGGGGATAATGCGGCCAAAGTAGCTACGGCTGAGCGCCTGCACACCGCCCTGGAACAGGCCGACCATAATGGCAAGCACCCAAAACTCAAAGGCAGTCTTGAGGAAGAACGCGGCAAAGAGCACGATGCCCATGTAGGCGGCGACTGCCACCAAGATCATATTGAGCGTGCCCACGCGGCCGGCGAGCTTACCGTAGATGATGGCGGACGGGAAGGCCACAAACTGCGTAACGAGCAGAGCCAGCACCAGTTGGGTCGAGTCGATGCCCAGAGCCGATCCGTAGCTGGTTGCCATGGAAATAACCGTGTGCACACCGTCGATGTAGAAGAAGAACGCGATCATGTAGACCAGCACGGTCTTATTGTGGGCGATCTCACGCATGGTGTGTCCGACCTCGGAGAACACACCGCCCACGATGTGGCCAATAGTATCCTCGGGACCGCGCTCGCGACCGTACTTTTGCTTATAGGCGCGAATGAGCGGCAGGGTAAAGATGAGCCACCAGGCACCAGTGATGATAAACGACAGACGCGTTGCCAGCATGGTGGGGATGCCAAGAGCGGGGCCACCCATGATGAGCGCCAGGCAGATGACGAACGGCACGGTGGAACCGATGTAGCCCCAGGCATAACCCGAGCTGGACACGGCGTCCATGCGCTCGTCGGTGGTAATGTCAGGCAGCATGGCGTCGTAGAACGTCATAGAAGAGTTAAGGCCGATGGTGCACAGCACGTACACGGTCAAAAATGCCATGGCGGACATTGGGATAGCCTGCGCCAGGCAAAGCACCAGGCCCGTGAGGAAGAAGCCCAAGAAGAACTTGATCTTGTTGCCGGCGTAGTCGGCAAGTGCGCCCAGAATGGGCATGAGCATGGCGATGACCAGCGAGGCGATCGTCTGCGCATTGCCCCAAGCGACCACCAGGTCGGCCGAGGAAGCGCCGGTATTGATGGCGTTAAAGTAAATGGGCACCACCGAGGTATTGAGCAGCACGAGGGCCGAATTGCCCACATCGTACATAACCCAGTTACGCTCGAGCTTGGTGTATTTCATGGACAGGGACCCTTCGTATTTGCCCGATATGCAGTTAGTTCATCGTACCCCAATTGTCCAGAAGCACCGGTAAGGATTCGGCAAAGGGGCACGCATGAGCCCTATTCCTCGCGGTCGAACTCCTCATCGGCATTGAGCACGCGACCGCTGTAATTGACATGGTTGGTCACGGCTTCCATATCGCCGGTCTCGATAAAGCGGGCAACCGTGCACTCGTAATCGAGCAGCGCGCGGTCAAAGACCTCGGGGAAGCTCTCGGTCGAGACTTCATCTGTAAAGGGGTTCTTCCATGCCAAGTGGCCCAGGTTGCCGGTACGCTCGGGCAGCTCGGTCGTCACGCGGTGCGCAAGGCCGTCGAGCAGCGAGTAGTCGTGCACCAAGCCCTCAACCAGCGAGATCGCGCGCGTCTTTGCGGAGCCGGCCGGCTCAATCGCGCGGTAAAGTCGCTGCATATTGGCAACGGCAGCACCGTACTCCCCCGCCGGAATGTCAATGCCGTACACGCGTCCGGCAACATAGCTCATCAGCACGCCGGCCACGCGATTGATGCGATCGGTGGTGACGATCTCGCCCGCCGGCGGGTAATCGTCAACCGTAGCGCCATCGCGTTTAAGCTGCAGCATCAGTACATCCAGGTCGCTCTCGATCACGGCATGGACCTGACTGCTCGAATCCTCAAGCTCTGAATCGGACTCCACGATGCCAAACTGTTGCTCATAGACAAAGGGGTGAGCGTTGCGGTCGAGCACGTAATGAGACAGCAGGCCCAGCGCAAAGGCACGACCCAAGCTGGCGTCGCGCGGCAGCAGATGCGACACGCCATCGCGCAGGCACGCGAACTGGCGAGACATGCGCGACCGATGCATGACCTGCGCCAGCAGCGTGCAGTCGGAAACACGCGGTGTCAGAATGTGAAAGAAAAACGGGTCGGGGCCTTGGTTGCCCAAGATAAAGGCAATGCGCTCTTCATCGGACGTGATGACGCCCTGCGGAAGACGGTCGATGCTTTCCTCGCCAAACAGATGATGGGTGATAAGCGCGGGCATAATGATCCTTTCGATTTCATTCGATGCCACCCATTATGCCCACCGCGCGCCCATGCCAAACCTGCGATGGTAAACGACGGCACGCAAGCCTCTTACGCAAGCCCCAGGTGCGACTTGACCTCGGCGGCACGACGACGGGACACCGGCACCGTCGAGCTCACGCGGTCGAGCCTGAGCTCCATCAACCCCGTGGAGCCAATCTCAACATTGTGCACGTCTTCCAAATTGACCAGATAGCTGCGATGAACGCGAATAAAGCCCTCGGAGCCCAAGCGACGTTCGAGCGAAGAGATCGACTCATTGATCAGATATGTTCCCTCGGCGCAGACGGCGTTGCAAAAATCGGCACGCGCCTCAAAGTAGCAGACATCCGCCACGGGGATGAACACCTTTTTGCCCCCGCGATCCACCGTCAGACGCAAGGGCTGGCGCGGAGCATGGACGACACGACGAACGCCCAGGGCGGCCTCGATCTTATCGAGCGCCTTTGACAGGCGGGCATCCTCGACCGGCTTGACGACGTAATCAATGGCATCGAGGTTATAGGCATCGGCCGCATACTCGGCAAATGCCGTCACAAACACCACGACCGGCGGCGTTTTTAGGTTCTGCAGCGTCTCGGCAAGCTCGATTCCCGAGCGGCCGGGCATCGTGATATCCAAAAACAGCACGTCGGGCTTGTTCGACAGAATCGACTCCACGGCCTCGGTGACATTGCCCGCCTCGGCAATCTGTCCCACACGTGCATCCTTTTCCAGCAGATAACGTAGCTCAGCCCTAATAGGAGGCTCGTCATCAACCACCAAGATGTTCCATCCCTCGGACATATGCGCTTCCCCTCTTTTTTTCTCTCAATCCAACCGCGCGCTACACCTTCATCGGCGCCGGCTCATGCGGCTCGCCGTTCAGCTCGACGATGACCTGCGTTCCCACGCCCTCCTGGGACTTCACGCGCATGCCAGAATCTTCTCCGTAAAAGAAATGGATGCGCTGAAGCACGTTGAAGAGCGCCAGGCCGCAGCCTCGCTTGATGGAGCCGTCGGCGGTAATGCTCTCGGGCTCCTCTCGGCGATGCTGCTCAAACAGATGCGCGCAGACTTCTTCGCTCATACCGATGCCGTCATCTTCGACGATGATCTCCAAGCCGTCATCGGTCTCAAAAGCCCTAACATGAATAGAAAGCGGCTCGGTCTCGCGCTGCGCATGCTTGATGCAGTTTTCGAGCAGCGGCTGCAAGATAAACGGCGGCACCATGCTGTCGCGCACCTCAAAGTCGATATCGACCGAGACGCGCAGACGGCCGTCGCCATACCGGGCCTGCATAAGGTTGATGTAACGAGTGCCCTGTTCCACCTCGTGCTCGAGCGTTGTGAGGGTATCGGAATCGGACAGTGTCTGACGGTAGTAATTGGAAAAGTCGATGAGCAGCGACCTGGCCTTGTCCGGCTCGGTACGCACGAGCGACACGATGGTGCTGATGGTGTTAAACAGAAAATGAGGATCGACCTGCGATTGCAAGGCGCGCAGCTCCACGCGGGCTGTGAGCTCGTCCTGGCGCTCGAGCTCAAAGCTGGCGAGCTGCGTGGAGATGAGATCGGCAAAACCCGAGGCCAACGCCGTCTGGCGCATATCGATGCTGCTCAGGCGGGGATAATACAGCTCGAGCGTACCCACGCAATGCCCGCGCACGGTAAGCGGCGCGACAATGCCGGCGCGCAGGCGGGGAAAATAGCCGTCCGTCTCATTGGAGGCGTCGCGCGAAAATACACTCTGCTCGCCGGACTCGATCACGTTGAGCGTGGTCTTGAGTACAACCGGGGTGCCGGCAGGGCACTTTGCCGAGTCCTCGCCCCAGCTTGCCAACACCTGTTTGCCATCGGTAAAGCAGATGGCAGAGGCGATGGTCTCGGACAGGATAATTTTAGAGGCGCCCAGGGCCGCTTCGGGCGTAAGGCCGCGCGACGTGTAGGCGAATATTTTTGATGCGATGGCGAGCGTACGGTCGGTTGCGCTCGATGTGAGGTCGTCGGGGACCACAAAGACATACGAGAAGAAGAAGCACAGCATGACCAGACCGGCAATAACGACAACGCCCGGAACGGGATTGGGATTATCGGTTAAATCCCAGATAAGCAGCAGGATAAGCGCCGGAACGACAATACCGAGCAGGATGGCCTGAACAACATGCTGGGCCGTACGAAAGACCTTGGTAGAGTTGTAGCTCTTGCCCAGAATCAGCCTGTTTAAATCCACCGTCATCCCCTCTTGTCCTTAGCACCCATAGCAATAAAGAGGGCCGCAAGCGACCCTCTCCATTGCATTATGCAATCAAAAACTGTGTTTTACATCAAGCCATCGACAAACGGTATCTTAGGCGCTGTATTTGTTAGCCTCACCAAAAGTGCCAGCCTCGATGATCCAGCCATCCTTCATGATGACGTCCATGTTGTCGGTGTTGAGCACGTGGATGTCGGCGGCGACGTCACCGTTGACAACCAGCAGGTCGGCGCACTTGCCGGCCTCGATGGAACCGGTCTCGTCCTCGATGTGGCACATCTTGGCACCGTTGAGGGTGGCGCAGGTGATGGTCTCGACCGGAGTGAAGCCGATCTTGTCGACGAACTCGTACATCTCCTCGATGGAGCAGGTGCCGTACGGGGTGACGAAGGAGAAGGAGTCGGAGCCGATCGTCATGACGACGCCGCGCTTCTTGGCCTCGCGCAGGCAGTCGTAGTTGCGCTGCAGCTCCTTCTCGACCAGGGTGCCCTCGTACTTGTCGTGCAGCTCGGGGACGTAGACGGGCGGATAGGTGGCGTACCAGGTGGGCAGGAAGGCGATCGTCGGGGTGAAGAAGGTGCCCTGCTCGGCCATGAGGTCCATGGTGCGCTCATCGATATCGAAGCCGTGAATCAGCTGCTCGCAGCCAAAGCGAACGGAGTCGTAGGCGGCGGCGTGGTTGTTGTAGCAGTGACTCCACACGGGGATGCCGACCATCTTTGCCTCTTCGACCACGGCCTGGATCTCCTCGGAGCAATAGTGCTGGTCGCGACCGGAATCCCAACGCCAGATGCCGCCACCGGTAGCCCAGATCTTGATGGCATCGGGGTTCTCGCGCAGGCGACGACGGACGGCCTTGCGCAGATCCCAAGGACCATCGACCTGGTCGCCCCAGGGATGGGATTCCTTGTTGAGCTCCTGGGTGCAGTGGTGGGAGTCACCGTGGCCGGCAACGCGGCAGAAGCCAAGACCAGTGGCCAGAACGCGCGGGCCCTTGAAGACGCCCTTGTCGATGCAGTCGCGAATCTGGATACCAAAGCGGCCGATCTCGCAGACGGTGGTGAGGCCGTGGGTGAGGCAGTCGTAGGCCTGCTTGACGGCGACGGCCTGCTTCTCGAGGAGCGGCTGCATGACCCAGTCGGTGTCATCGTCGGTCAGGTTGCCCGAGAAGTGCAGGTGGGTGTCGATCAGGCCGGGAAGGACGGTCTTGCCGGCGGCGTCGATAACCTCAACGCCCTCGGGAAGGTCCTGCATAGTACCGGCATACTCGATCTTGCCGTTGTCGTCGACGAGAACGAGGGAGTTCTCGACCGGCTCGGCACCGGTACCGTCGATGAGCTTGCCGCCAACGATTGCATACTTAGTGGACATGGTTCCTCCTTATGGATCCATATAGTGGGCGAGGCCATGTTGGGTTATGGCCTCACAAAGCTACCCAAGTGGTGCCGGGTTCGGTGCGCGGAAGAGAGGGGTCCGCGCACCCGATCCGCCCCGGCTAGGCGTTATTTTTTGCGGGAATTGGTGAAGGCCATGAGGGCCAGGCCAACGGCCAGCCAGCCGATCACGATGCTCCACTCCACCATGTTGAGGGAGGCGGGAGAGAACGGGACCACGAGCAGGCCGATGATGACGGCGCAGGCAGCGACAGCGAGGCTGATGCCAAACTTGCCGCCGGGCACCTCGTAGGGACGAGGCAGGTCGGGCTCGGTGAAGCGCATGCGCAGGCAAGCGAGGGCGACCATGCCGCAGGAGAAGATGAAGGCGAGAGCCGACACGTTGGTCAGAGGGATGAGCATGTTCTTGCCCAGGAACGGACCGATGACGGTGATGACGCCCAGGACGGCGCAGGCGAGCTTGGGAGCGCCGGACTTGGGATCGACCTCGGCGAACTTCTCGGGCAGCTGGCCCTTGCGGCCCATGGCAAGCATGATGCGGCTCGTGGCGCCGTAGAAGGAGTTCATCGGGCCCATGGGTCCAAGCGTGGCGATGACGAGCATGGCCAGGTACAGGAGCATGTTGATGCCCTTGAGGCAGGCAAGCGCGGGAACCGGGCTCTTAACAAACTCATGCCAGTCGAGGATGGTGCCGAACGAGTAGATGCAGACCATGTAGAAGCCGCCGGCGGCCAGCAGGGCCAGGGAGATGATCTTGCCGAACTTGTTCCAGTTGAGGCCCTCGGCTGCTTCCTCAGCCTGCTGAGGAATGGTATCGAAGCCGGCGTAGAAGAACGGGGTCAGAACCAGGACCGACACGATGCCGGCGAACAGGCTGGTGCCCTCGGTAGCGGGCTTGCCGCCGCCAGCACCGGTGACCTGGGAGAACACGGGCATGGCGTGTTCCGGCGAACCGGTGAACAGCGAGACACCCATGGCGAGCAGCATGCCGCAGAGCAGAGCCTTGGTCAGGAAGGCCTGGAGCTTGGCGGCCGAGCTGGCACCGCGGAAGTTGAGGAAGATGACGTAGACTGCAAAGCCGAGCGCGATTAGCGTCGGGAACAGGTAAACGTCGGCGCCCAAGATGGTGTAGAGCTTGACGGCGCGCAGCCACTCAAGACCGGGCAGGCTGCCGAACATCTCGGACACGAGGGTCGAAATGGCGATGGCCTCCCACGGGCACAGGATGCCGTTGCCCAGGGCCAGGAGCCAACCGGTGATGTAGCTCAGCGTACGGCCAAAGCTACGGTCGACATACTCGACGATGCCGCCCGAGATGGGGATAGCAGCCGTGAGCTCACCGAAAACAGCTCCGACGGGCACGAGGAAGATTGCACCCAAGAGGAATGCGATCATAGCGGGAACGGGACCGCCGCCCACGACCATCCAGTCGCCGACCTGCAGGACCCAACCAGTACCGATGATGGCACCGAAACCGATGGTGAAGAAGTTCCAGAGCGAAAGCGTTTTCTTCATGCCACCGTTACCTTCGACTGCAACTTCTGCGTTCTTGTCCGCCATTGTTCCCCTCCTTTCCTTATTGACGCCTCTTTGGCGTCACCCCTTGCGCGGTCTGTTTTGCCGCGCGCTTTTATTTCGTGGCTTTAAGATACGGCCTTGGCACAGCAGCGCCGCTTGTGGCTCGACCGAAGGCAGAACTGCAAAACGAGCGGCGCCGTTTTTGGGACGAACGGAGGAAGACGTCATTCGTCTTGGACGCTTTCATCTTGGCTGCTTTTGAATACCTGTTGCCGTGACGCTTGGCGCGCGGCGCGGCAACGTTCATACCATTTGTCAGGCTTTTGGCGCACATGCCCATGTGTCGTGCATCTTTTTATGTAGGATAGACAAGTTACACATGAGGCAAGGTGATTCGAATGGCATATGGATACAATGACGGCGACCAACGGCCACAAAGCGTGCGCCTTGCCGGCCGCACCACGCCAACGCCCAGAAGCACCTCCGACAACGACAACCCGCAGCGCCCCCAAGAGCAGCTCGGGGCTTCTTCGCGGCAACAAAGCCGTACCGTGCAGCAGTCAGACCGAATGAGTACGAGCACACGCCAACGCCAGACCGACACATCGCAGCCACGCCGCTACGATCGCCGTAAGACCGACTACTACGTTAAGCGCTCCTTTTCGCGACCTCAACGCGATCGCGGCAATTCCGCCCCTCGCCCCGCGTCGCACACCACAAGTCACGCGCTTCCGGCCCGCCGCCTACGCCTTGCGTTTTGCTCCATCGCCGCCTGCCTCGTCTTTGTGTTTTTGGGATCCTGTATCTCTCACGGATCAGCCGGTCTCGAGCCCACTGCCGAGGACAAGCTGCTTAAAGCTCCCGTCGCACCCGGTTACTCCTTTGCGTTCTCGACCCCACGCTCGCAGTGGCAGGCCGGCACCATGCCCCACATCTACCAAATTGACCCCGCATGGTCGGAGCTGCCCTATGCCGGTGGCACTATTCGCGAAAACGCTTGCGGCCCCACTTGCCTCACCATGGTCTATATCTTTAAGACCGGCCACACCGATAAGACGCCGGTCGATATATGCGCACTGGCCGAAGCCGGCAACTACGCCCCCACTGGTGCCACCGAGTGGTCGTTTATGACAGGCGGTGCGTGGCAGCTGGGGCTCAACGGAACACAGCTCTATAACAATCGCGAATCGATTACCCAAGCACTTCGCTCGGGTGCGCCCGTCATCGCCGCAGTGCGCCCCGGTACGTTTACCAACGTAGGCCACTACATCGTGCTCTACGGCATCGACGATGCCAACCAGATTGGCGTCTACGACCCCAACTCGGCCAGCCGCAGCGCCCGCCGCTGGGGCGTGGTGGAGGTCCTCAACGAAATCGAAGCCATGTGGGCCTACTACTAGTCATTGGGCACTCATTGGGGACAGACTTAAATGAGTAGTCCCAGATTGCCAGGAACCGCCGGTACGGAAAGCGCATCCCACTTTGGAACTCAATGGTGAGATGCGCTTTCCGCTAGCGGTCCGTTTGGGAAACAACATCCCGCTTTTCGGCCAAATTCGGGGATGCATTTTCCCGTTGAGGACCTCAAGGGAAACTAGATCCCGTTTTGGACGTTCATTCTGGGATGCACTTTCCGCAGTTGATTGGTGCTACTCATTTAAGTCTGTCCCTAATGACTAGCTGAATAGCAAAAGCCCCGCAGTCGGAGCGGACTGCGGGGCTCATGAAGAGAGGCTAGTCTGTGGGCGCTTTGCCTGGCGCCCACGGGAGAGGCAACAGAGTAGGGACTACTCGTGAATGCGGGTACCGGAGAGGCCGGCCATGGTCTCGGCGGCCTTGTCCAGGGCGCCGATGATGCAGGTGCGGCCCTTGCGGGAACGGGCAAACTTGATGGCAGCGCGGACCTTGGGCTCCATGGAACCCTTGCCGAACTGGCCCTCGTCGGCCAGGCGCTCGGCCTCGTCGGCGGTGAGGTCCTCGAGCTCCTCCTGGTTGGGCTTGCCAAAGTTGATGGCGACATGCTCAACGGCGGTCAGCAGGAACAGGACGTCGGCGTCGCAGTCCTCGGCCAGCAGCTCGCCGCCCAGGTCCTTGTCGATAACGGCGGGAACGCCCTTGTAGCAACCCTTGTTCTCGTAGTCGCGGACGACGGGGATGCCGCCGCCACCGCAGGCGATGACGATGAACTCGTTGTCGAGCAGGTTGAGGATGGAGTCAGCCTCGACGATCTTCTTGGGATCGGGGGAGGCGACGACGCGACGCCAGCCGCGGCCGGAGTCCTCGACGAAGACCTTGGAGGGATCCTCGGCCATGAACTCCTTGGCCTGCTCCTCGGTGTAGAAGGGGCCGATCGGCTTGGTCGGGTTCTTGAACGCGGGATCATCCGGATCGCACTCGATCTGGGTGACGACGGTGGCGGCGTGCCAACGCTTATAGCGCTTGTGCATCTCGCGGCCGATGCCCTGCTGCAGGTGGTAGCCGATGTAGCCCTGGGACATGGCGCCGCACTCGGGCAGCGGCATCTCGGGGGTGCCGATGGCGTCGTGGGCGGCGGCGAAGGCGTTCTGGATCATGCCGACCTGCGGGCCGTTGCCGTGGGTGATGATGATCTCGTTGCCCTGCTCGATAAGACCAAGGAGAGCGTGGGCGGTGTTGCTCACGGCCTCGATCTGCTCGACGGGGTTGTTGCCGAGGGCGTTGCCGCCGAGGGCGACGACAATACGATCGGGCTTGCCAAGAGGCTTAGACATTGCTGGAATCCTTTCTGTAAAAGGCCTACAACCCATTAATAACCCGCGTCCGTGCGATACGCGAGTTTATTAAGGTTTATATTCTCTTTATCGCTCATTTTATTCATTTTGAAAATACCTAAGCGGCGAACGGTCGATTTTACCCGCTCAGCGTAAAGAAGCCCAGTTCAGGCATATCTACGCCATTTACGTGCAACTTTATTTAAATAGAGCAGGGATTAGACCAGATTATGCAAACTATATCTTTGCTAAACACAAAACGGACAGCGCAATATCTTACTCGCACTATACGCGATTCTATACATTAATTTGACGAGTATGCACCCCTGCAAAAACATGGGGCTTTTCATCCAACATAAGGGATAGCCGATCGCGCTTCACCCCGCGGCAAGCGACTGCGAGTTCGCAGTATGGAACTTTACCGTCGGCTTCTGCATGAACGCTGCCGACGCCCTTTCGCTCCTGCGCGCCCAAGCAGCCGAGAACGCTAACGGCGCCACTGTCAACCTGGCCACCCTCAACAACGGCGCCGCCAGCCTTTTCGCAAAGTACCGTGCTGGTTCGCTGGCTTTGAGGCCTAAGTGAGCTTTGCTATTTGCCAATTTTTGTATGATTTGGGTCAAATCTATTTGTCAATTTTTGTATGATTAGGGGCAAATCTATTTGCCAATTTTTGTCAATGAGGTGTTTTAATGCTACGCCGCAAAGTCACTGATAGGCTTTTGAGCTGGAAGAATAACTCCCATAAGGCCCTGCTTGTTACCGGTGCGCGTCAGATTGGCAAGAGCTATGCGATTCGCGCGTTTGGAAAGAGCAACTACGCTTCGTATTATGAGGTCAATCTGCTACTTGATGCCGAGGCAAGAGACGTACTTGTTGGCGCTAAGAACTCCATTGACTTCATCAACCGTGTGGCCCTTCTTGCGGATGCACCGCTTGTTGAAGGAGACACGCTTATCTTCGTCGATGAGATTCAGGAGTATCCGCAGATCGTTACACTTATGAAGGCGCTGGTCGAGGACGGACGCTTTAGCTATGTCTTCTCGGGGTCTATGCTTGGGACTGAGTTTAAGGGGATCTCTTCTTTTCCGGTAGGGTATGTCGAGCACATTGTTATGCGGCCGATGGATTTTGAAGAGTTTTGTTGGGCAAACAGCGTCAGCGAGAATGTGCTTGCAGACATCCGCAGCTGCCTTGTCGAGAGGCGTCCCGTCGAAAATTTTATTCATGAGGCGATGCTCAAAAACTTTAGAGCCTATATCGTTTGCGGCGGCATGCCGGAGGTCGTTCAGAACTATATCGATTCGGGCTATTCGCTCGTGAGAACGCGTGAGCTTCAAATTCAGCTAGTCGATCAGTACAAAAGCGATATCTCTAAATATGCATCGACTCGAGCGTTTAACGTTCGCTCCATTTTCGAGCAAATTCCCGTTCAGCTTGAGGCGGAGTCCCATCGCTTTATCGTCTCGTCTCTAGGCGAGGGAGCTCGTCTTCAAAAATACGAGCAGGATTTCCTATGGCTGGTGAACGCAGGCGTTGGATTGATGGTCCCCCAGGTGACGGAGGCACGAAGTCCTCTCAAGAGGACGGAGAAAACGACGGCCTTTAAACTATACGAGTCCGATACAGGTATGCTCGCATCGCGGTATCCCGGCAGCACGGCACGCGCCGTCTACCTTGACATGAAAACCCCCAACCTCGGCGGCCTCTATGAGAACGTGGTCGCACAGGAACTCGTTGCCCTCGGAGCAGATACGTGGTACTACCAAACGCGTGAGGTCGGTGAAGTCGACTTTGTAATCGAAGGTGCCCGCGGGCATGTTGTCCCAATCGAAGTCAAATCGGGCAAGAAAGTTCGAGCACATGCAGCCCTCGACCGTTTGATGAGTGTGGGCGAGTACAAAATTCCCGAGGCCGTTGTGCTGAGCCACGAAAACCTTTGCAAAGAGGGCAAGATCCTTTACGTTCCAATCTATATGACATTCTGTCTCGATGAGTTTATGGAAAAGGACGACCCCAACAACGATTTCTCGTTTGCACCCATATCCCTCTAGGCCATCTGGGTCCGCAACCAGGTCCCCCTCTATGCCCAAAGCAGCGCGTGGTTTCGCGGCAAAGCCGCGAAACAGCGACCGGGATAAAAGGCCCCACCAACCACGCCCCTCGTTCAGCCCCACAATCCGAGGACGTAGTCGTAGCAGGATCTGAGGTCTAACCTTCGCGGACACTCCGCAGGACGAAAGAACCCCCGCCGCACGTTGAACTGCGCCCCAATTCTTGGACGGGCTAATAAGCGGCCTACGCCGCACATAGGGACTGATTCCGGAATTCCTCCGGGGTCAGTCCCTTCAGTTTAACCTGCCTCCTTCTCGTGTTCCAATGGATGATGTATTCGTCCAGGTCTCTCTTGAAGTCTTCGAAGCAAGGCCATTTTCTTCCGCGAAAGAACTCGTCCTTCATATGGCCGAACACCTGCTCCGTCGCGCCGTTGTCGATGCAGTTGCCCTTCCGGGACATGCTCTGCACCACGCCGGCCTCCTCCAGCCGCTTGCACCACCCGGCCTGCTGGTACTGCCAGCCCATGTCCGAGTGCAGGACCGGTCTGGAGCCCTCGGGCATCTTGGACACGAGCTGGTCGAGCAGCTCGTGCTGCTGGGCCATGTTGGGATGCAGCGACGTGGACCAGGCGACGATCTCCTTGCTGCCGAAATCGTAGACCGGCGCGAAGTAGGCCTTGCCCCAGGGCTGCTTGAACTCGGTGACGTCGGTGCCCATCTTCTCCCACGGCCCGTCGGCGGCGAAGTCCCTGCCGATGACGTTCTCGAAGGTCTTTCCGACCTTGCCCCTGTACGAGTTGTACCTGTGGTAGTCGGTCTCGCGGCGGATCCCGCAGCTGATGCCCATCTCGCGCATCATCTTCAGCGTCGTCTTGTCGGCTATGCGCACGCCCTGCTCGGCGCGCAGGCACATGGCGATCTGCCTGTGGCCGCACCCGTTGGCGGTGCGCGAGAATATCTCGGCGGCGGCCTCCCAGAGCTCGGGCCTGGTGGGAGCCTTCGGGTGCGACAGCGCGTAGTAGTAGCTCGACCTCGCCAGGCCGGCGCACTCGAGCAGGTCGGCGAGGGGGTATTGCCCTGAAAGCCCGCTCACGACCGCGGCCTTCTCGCCGTTCGAGAGCGTTTCTCCGCCTTCAGGGCGATCGATTTTTTTAGGTAGGCGTTCTCCGCCTCGAGCCTCTTGATCCTGCGCTCGAGCTCTTGCTCGCGCGTCGTCTCCCCGGACGGGGAGCCGGACCCCCTCGGCCTCCCCCTGGGCTTTGGCCTGAGCGCCTCCGGGCCCTCCTCCCTGTAGGCCTTCAGCCATTTCTTGAAAGGGCTTGGCGAGGCTATCCCGAACTTCTCCATGGCCTCGGGCTTCGTCATGCCCTCGTCGACGACCGCCCTGACGGCGGCCAGCTTCGTCTCGAACGAATAGGCGGTGTGTTTCTTTCCCATCATGGCCAGAACCTCGATACCGGCAGACCTGTAGGTGCACAGCCATTCTCTCACGGTTTCCTCCGGCATCCCGAGAAGGGCCGCGATCGCCGCGCGGCCGTGCCCCTCGTCGTGCAGCTCTGCCGCTCGCAGTCTCATCCCGACGTCGTACAAAGCGTTTCCAGCCATAAAAAAGCCTCCCATTTCTTGTGTCCAAGAAATGGGAGGCAGTTCACGTAGTGCGCAGCGGGGGTTCTTTCATGTCCGAGGACGTCCGCGAAGGTTAGCCCTCAGATCCTGCGGTGGGAGACCTAGGCCTCGTTGTACACCGTCTTGAGCTTCAGCAGGTGCTGATAGCGGTCCATAGCGGCCTGCTCATTCTCCTTGAAGAGCTCCTCGGCGCGCTCGGGGAAGGAACGCGTCAGCGAAGCGTAACGGGCCTCGTTCATCAGGAACTCCTGATAACCGCCCGCGGGCTCCTTGGAATCGAGTGAGAACTTCTTGCCGGCAGCAGCCTCGGGGTTGAAGCGGAAGAGGTTCCAGTAACCGCACTCGACAGCCTTCTTCATCTCGGCCTGGCAGTTCTGCATGCCGCCCTTCTTGATGGAGTGCATCTCGCAGGGGCTGTAGCCGATGATGAGGGACGGACCGTCGTAGGCCTCGGCCTCGTGAATGGCCTTGAGGGTCTGAGCCGGGTTGGCGCCCATGGCGACCTGCGCCACGTAGACGTAGCCGTAGCTCATGGCAATCTCGGCCAGGGACTTCTTCTTGGTCACCTTACCGGCAGCGGCGAACTGAGCGACCTGGCCCAGGTTCGAGGCCTTGGAGGCCTGACCGCCGGTGTTGGAGTAGACCTCGGTGTCGAAGACGAAGACGTTGACGTTGTGGCCGGAAGCCAGGACGTGGTCCAGGCCACCGAAGCCGATGTCGTAGGCCCAGCCGTCGCCGCCGAAGATCCAGAAGGACTTCTTGGTGAGGTAAGCCTTGTCGGCGAGGATTGCCTTGGAAGCGTCGCAGCCGCACTTCTCGAGCTCGGCAACGTAGGCAGCGGCAGCGGTCTTGGAGGCCTCGGCGTCGTTGACGGAGTCGATCCAAGCCTGACCGGCGGCCTTGAGCTCATCGGACGGACCATCGGCAGCGATGATGTCCTGGGTAGCGGCGATCAGCTTGTGCTGAACGGCCTCATAGCCAACGGCCATGCCCAGACCGTGCTCGGCATTGTCCTCGAACAGGGAGTTGTTCCACGCCGGGCCGTGACCGTCCTTGTCCTTGCAGTAAGGAGCGGTGGCAGCGGGGTTACCCCAAATGGAGGAGCAGCCGGTGGCGTTGGAAATGAACATGCGGTCGCCGGCGACCTGGGTCACCAGACGTGCATAGGCGGTCTCGGCACAGCCGGCGCAGGAACCCGAGAACTCCAGGTAGGGCTGCTTAAACTGGCTGCCCTTGACGTTGGCCGCGATGAGCTCCTTCTTCTCGGAGACGTTCTCGACCATGTAGTCCCAAACGGACTGCTGGTCCATCTCCTGCTCGGTGGGAACCATCTCGAGGGCGCCCTTGGGGCAAACCTTGACGCAGTTGGTGCAACCCATGCAGTCGAGCGGGGACACAGCCATGGTGAACTTCATGCCCTTGGCCTTGGGGCCCATGGCGTCGAGCGTGCGGGTAGCCTCGGGCGCGGCGGCAGCCTCGTCCTCGGTCATCGCAAACGGACGGATGGTGGCATGCGGGCACACGTAGGCGCACTGGTTGCACTGGATGCACTTGGTCTCGTCCCAGTGGGGAACGACCACGGCGACGCCGCGCTTCTCGTATGCGGAGGCGCCCAGCTCAAACTGGCCGTCGGCGCAATCGACAAAGGCGGAAACAGGCAGGCTGTCGCCGTCCATGCGATCGATGGGCTCGAGCAGGTTCTTGACCTGCTGGGCGATGGCGGACTTGGTCTCCTCGGAGAGCTCGACGGGAGCGGCATCCTCGGCGGTAGCCCAGTCGGCCGGAACCTCGAACTTACGGAAGGCGGTAGCGCCGGCATCGATGGCCTTGTGGTTGGCGTCGACGATAGCCTGGCCCTTCTTCATGTAGGACTTGGTAGCCGCGTCCTTCATGTACTGCAGGGCGTCCTCGGCGGGCAGGACCTTGGCCAGCGCGAAGAAGGCGGACTGGAGCACCGTGTTGGTGCGCTTGCCCATGCCGACCTTAGCGGCCAGGTCGATAGCGTCGATCAGGTAGACGTTGACGTTGTTGTTCGCGATGTAGCGCTTGGCCACGGCGGGCATGTGCTCGGCGAACTCCTCGTCGCTCCACTGGCAGTTGACCAGGAAGGTGCCGCCCGGCTTGACGTCGCGGACCATCTTGAAGCCCTTAACGATGTAGCTGGGGTTGTGGCAAGCGACAAAGTCGGCCTTGGTCACGTAGTACGGCGAGCGGATCGGGGAATCACCAAAGCGCAGGTGCGAGACAGTGACGCCGCCGGTCTTCTTGGAGTCGTACTGGAAGTAGGCCTGGACGTACTTGTCGGTGTGGTCGCCGATGATCTTGATCGAGTTCTTGTTGGCGCCGACGGTACCGTCGCCACCCAGACCCCAGAACTTGCACTCGATGGTGCCGGGGGCTGCGGTGTTGGGCGCATCCTCGGCCTCGGGCAGGCTCAGGTTGGTCACGTCATCGACAATGCCGATGGTGAACTCGCGCTTGGGCTCGTCCTTCTTGAGCTCCTCGAAGACAGCGAACGCGGACGCGGGAGGCGTGTCCTTGCTGCCCAGGCCATAACGGCCGCCGACGACCTTGATGCCCGTCTTGCCGGCCTCGTAGAGAGCGGAGACGACGTCCTGGTAGAGCGGCTCGCCGATGGAACCCGGCTCCTTGGTACGGTCCATGACGGCGATCTTCTGGACGGTCTCGGGGAGAACGTCCACAAAGTGCTTGATGGAGAACGGGCGGAACAGGCGAACCTTGACCAGGCCGACCTTCTCGCCGTGAGCGTTGAGGTAGTCGATGACTTCCTCGAGCACGTCGCAGAAGGAGCCCATGCACACGACGACGCGATCAGCATCGGGAGCGCCGTAGTAGTTGAACAGGCCGTAATCGGTGCCGAGCTTCTCGTTGATCTTCTTCATGTAGCCCTCGACGACGGCGGGAAGCTCGTCGTAGACCTTGTTGCAGGCCTCACGGTTCTGGAAGAAGATGTCGCCGTTCTCGTGGCTGCCGCGGGTGTGCGGGTGCTCAGGGTTGAGCGCGTGATCGCGGAAAGCCTGGACGGCGTCCATGTCGCACATCTCAGCCAGATCCTTGTAGTCCCACATGGCGACCTTCTGGATCTCGTGGCTGGTGCGGAAGCCGTCGAAGAAGTTAAGGAACGGGGTCTTACCCTCGATGGCGGCAAGGTGAGCCACCGGCGAGAGGTCCATGACCTCCTGGACGTTGCCCTCGGCGAGCATGGCGAAGCCGGTCTGACGACAGGCCATGACGTCGGAGTGATCGCCAAAAATGTTCAGGGCGTGGGAAGCGACGCAACGCGCGGAGACGTGGAAGACGCCCGGGAGCTGCTCGCCCGCGATCTTGTACATGTTCGGAATCATCAGGAGCAGACCCTGAGAAGCCGTGTAGGTGGTGGTCAGAGCACCGGCGCCCAGCGAACCGTGAACGGTACCGGCTGCACCTGCCTCGGACTCCATCTCGACGACCTTGACCGGGGTGCCGAAGATGTTCTTGCGACCCTGGGCCGCCCACTGGTCGACATGGTCGGCCATCGGGCTGGACGGCGTAATGGGATAGATTCCCGCTACCTCGGTGTACGCATACGAAACATATGCGGCCGCCTCGTTGCCGTCCATAGACTTAAACTTACGCGCCATATACCCCTCTCCTCTCATATAGGTATACAGGCCCCGGCGATCGCCGGGATGTTGGCGTGATGGGATTTACGCTGTTGCTTCCAATCATCTGGCAGGCAGGCTCAGCAGCAGGTACGTGGCGTGGAGAGAAGACATGCCGAGGCGAGGGGCAACTGATGCGCCCCACAGACCCGACCGCCCGTCTTGCACATGACCGAGCGCCGCAAAGGCCGCATGCCGGATGCTCCCGGGCACGCCCCGGCGATGGGAGGCACCCGCAACGGAAATCCGCATGCGGGTTTATTGTACCCCGCCGCCAAGTGTAATTTCGACAAATATAGGTGGGCGGTAAAGGTTTACCTCGGGTGACCGCCAAGGGCCAAAATGAACGCTTCGTCCCCGGGCGATTGGCCCTGGCGCGCCATGGAGTGTCCCGGAGTGCCGGCATAAAAGGAACGTCCTCATCTGCCGACTAGAGGGCGCCGACGCCGAGGAGGATAGCGTAGGTGGTGGATTCGCCAAGTCTGAGCTCGTCGCCGGGGTTGAGCTGAGCGGAGCGGCCGGGCTCGACCTGGATGCAGACGTTCGTCGCGCCGTTTACCACCATGGTTCCGTTGGTGGACGACAAGTCCTCGACGTGCCAGATATTTTGAGCATCGCACCAGATATGGGCATGGCGGGCCGAGACGTCGTCGGTGATGCCGCCCTCCCCCGTTGCCAGCGCGCCGATCTCAACGCCTTCCTCACTCGGCTGAATCCAGCGCGGGACGCTCACCACGTAGCCGTTTTGCACGCACAGCAGTCCCAGCGGATGCGCCGGCGCGACCTCGTGCTCGCCCGCGACCGAAGATGTGCTCAGCGAGCGCGGCGTCGACGTGTCGCCGCCACGGGTCGCATGAGCGCGGCGGCTCGCCCGACTTGGAACTAAGGCGGGCGTGAGAGCAAACGGCATAGGGAACGAATCTTGCGGATGTACTCCTCGACGTCAGGCAGGTAAGCCCCACGAAGTCACCGGGGAGGCCCAAGCGGCCCGGCACCACTTCCAGATTCTGACCAGGGCGAGTCGTTCGCCGGTGGCTGAAGGCTCGCTCCCACCCAAAAGGGGAGATTCGCGTTGTTCCCCAATCGCTCTCGCATCTTTCATTTTGCTCGAGGTGGGCTATAAAAACTTTCCTGGTGAAAGGCGGCGATTGGTTTCCTTTCTTTCTAGAGGAGCGCGCCTGTAATCTGTTTTCATCCTAAATCAAGTTAAGATCGGACCTTCCAGAGGCAAGTCGACTCAAACTGCGAGGCTCCATGTTGGAATAAAGAGCGCTGTCGAAGTGCCAACAACACAAAGCTTGCCAGTCTCAAATAGAACCTTTTGGGAGTCCGATTGGGCCGCACACCGAATCCCCGCTGGTGGTTTTTTATAGCTGCGCAACAATAAACAAGGTTAGTGCCAGTCCAGCATGAAATTGAGGAACGTATGCATTTTTTTCTCAGTAAGTGATCGTCGTTACTGCTTCGATGAGGTCACTCGCAATTGCTTTCAGGTTGACCAAGCATCAGAAGATGCGCTTCGCATATTTGAAGCATCGGGAAGAACGGTCAACTCGAAGTTGCTAACAAAGTCACTTGCTGCGAAAGGCTACGACCAAACGACCATAGCAGAACTTGAAGACGACATTGATGAGTATCAACGATTGTCTGAGCGGACTTTCTTAACAAAAGACACGCCTCGAAAACTTAGATCCATCGAACTCAACGTTTCACATGCATGCAACCTTGGTTGTAGTTACTGTTTTGCCGGTAAAGGAGATTATGGAACGTCTCCTCTGCTGATGACAGACGAGATAGCCTTCAAGGCGGTCGACTACCTCGTCGCAAGTTCATCGGAAAACGAAACGCTTGCGATCGTCTTTTTTGGTGGGGAACCCATGATTAACGAGCCGCTGATATGGAAAACGGTCGACTATTCAAAAAGAATATACCCCAATAGAAACTTTACCTATTCTATTACGACCAACGGAACGCTTTTGAATGACACTGCTGTGAATTCTTTCAAGGAGCACGGGTTTTCTGTTCTGATTAGTCTCGATGGTACAGGATGCAAGCACGATGCATCGCGCCCGTACAAGACGGGAGGCGGCTCTTTCTCCGATATCGACAAAAACGTTCGTCGTTTTTCCGAGTCGTTCCCCTTCGGCGCAAGAGCGACCTTAACAAATAATAACTGTAACCTTGTTGAAGACTATCTTCAGTTTAAAGAGATGGGCTTCAGAAGGATTTACTTCTCGCCCGTGAGCTCATTCGATGAGAATATCAAACTCGACGAACACTCATTAAACAAAATCAGGGCGGGCCTAATAGATTTGGCGGATCAATATCTCAAACAGATTGATCAAGGGGAAAAGCCCTTGTTTAGAACATTGAAAACTGCAGTTGATTTGATTATGAGCAACAGGATCGCCTTTGTCGGATGCGGGGCTGGCAGGCGTTTTATTTCCGTGACTCCCGAAGGGGACGTATACCCCTGTCACAGGTTTGTCGGGATGATGCGATTCAAAATGGGCAACATCGTCACCGGAATTGACGAAACTAGGTATATTGAAAACTGGAGTCAGGGTGTCGAAAAAAGAATTGACTGTACGGACTGTTGGGCTCGGTCTTTCTGTGGTGGGGGCTGTAGCTGGGAGGCTGCAGGCGAGCACGGCTACTTGCCCAAGAGTCTACACCCTGCATCATGTGAATATAGAAAAATGTGCTACGAGATGGCTTTTGACCTTATTTCCCGCCACTCATCTTCGCAGGAGAAAAAACAACGAGAAGCTACTGTATCGGAATAAGCGGTTCAGCGCATTGCTGTCACCATTGTGGAGGTGTTCGTTCTTCTGATTACCGTCTGCGAAGCTTATTGCTACGTTCGCCGAAACCACTCTAGAAATATGGTGAACCAGACATCTTGGTTTGTTATACACAATATTGAGGTTTTTCTGCACTCAAAGGGAGGTAGTCGTGAAGCATATTCATCCTGTTGGTTCAAATGAACATCCTCCCGTTGAGCCTTGTTATCTTGGAGTTGATATATGCAATTTTTACGACATCGCCGAGTGCCCTGTTGCGGATTGGTGCTATGTCGATAAAGAATCAAGCTGTGTTTTGCCAGCAGATTGGTGCGATCCAGTTGACGAGTAGTTTTGTGGCTAGGAACTATTTGGTCCAATTCAGAATAAGATGGGAACAAATACCAAAATCTCGTGTCTGGGAGGAGTTATGCCATTATTGCAAGGTCTCGTTGGATTAGCCTTTATACTTGCGTTATATCTGGCACCTTTTTTAATTCTATTCTTCATTATCCGACTCTTTCTTCGGAGAAAATAGGAGTGTCACGCAAACATTAGCGTAGCTTTCTTCCAATATGAGCCGAGCATTGGCAAGTGGAATAAGAAGCCCGACCGTTCGCCACATGAAAGTGATCGGACGGGCTTCTCTATTTAACCCGGGCCGCCACCCATAGCGGCTTTCCAAGCGTATTCTCAGTGCAAAGCAATCGTCAGTTTAATCCTATGCGCTGATACCGCATTTCATTTGTTCGGCTCGAATTCTACGGCCTGGCAACCCTCGCACTCTCCGGCAAATGGATTGAACGCGAAGGCAGAGATGATGTGTGCGTGGACATCGAGGCTGCTGTAGGCAACATACTGGGACATGGACCCCCGCTGCGCGTGGTATGCGGCCCGGCATATTCATTGCCGTCCAACCCCGTGTAGTTGCAGCAAAGGGTGGAACCTCAATGCTCAGCTCATGTTGTCCGTGGGACACGAGAATCGTAAGTACACTTTGGTGCGATTCTCACGCTGATACTGAGCCACCTGGAATAAGATACGTCGCGACAACACTTCGCTTCACCTCTGTCTCGACAAGATGACGTAGACTAAAGTTTCCTTTAGTAAGAGAACGAGAACTATATCTGAAAGCGTTGCGATGGCGTGAAGGCACCGAGTCCGAACCGCCTGAATGCTACGTGCATCTGCATCGCCTTTTTGTTATCTCTGCCAGTTGGGTAGCACTACACTTGTCATCATTTACCCTGGTACATGCTGCCTAAATCCACTACCCCTTCTACCGCGCCGACCATCTCGTCATCGTGAGAGACAACGATGATCAGCTGGCTTTGCTTGTTGCGCTTAACATAGGCCGCAAGCTCGGCGCGGCTTACAGCGTCTAACCCAGTCGTGGGCTCGTCGAGTACCAAAACTGACGACTTGCGTGAAATCGCCGACCATAAGTACACTCGGCGCAGCTCACCGCCCGAAAGCGCGGAGCAACGTTTCCCGAGCAACTCCTTCACGCTGTTTTCCAGCGAAAGTAGGCCATCTACACCCCGGTGATAGGAAGAAAAGGGCGTGTCGAAATACTCTAACAGCTCTTTCACCGTTTCGTCCGGCGCGAAGCACGACTGTGGGCAGCACGATATCTCTCTCGCACGTATGTAATCCAAGTCGCATTCTTCGATTGGCACGCCGTTGTATTTTACTTTGCCTTTCGATGAGTATAGCCCGAGCATCAAGTAAAGAAGTGACGTCTTGCCTCTTCCGTTTTCCCCAACTATGCAATATGTACCAGGACCGGAAAACTTGAAAGAAAACCCGCCGAGGACCTCTCGGACAGATCCGTCTGGAAGGGCAACCGAGAATTCCAAATCAGATACCGAAATGTCATTTATTTCATCGAGTTTAGCTAAATCGGTCCGATTCCACCCCGATCTCTCCTTTTCTCTCGTCGCGATAGCCGTCCTATCCCATGATGCTTTGGCATCTTGATAGGATTTGAACAATGACATCATACTTTTCAAAGTCTTAAAGAGAACCGCGAAGTATGTACCGATGATAGTGTACTCGCCTATTGACATAGTTCCGTTAATGATTCGTACTCCGGAAACAACAAGTATCACCGCTTGAAACAACGCTGCGAAAAGACCATCGAGCGATGTCAGAGAATATGATAGCTTTCCGGAGCGCAAAACTTTGGGAAAATAGCTCTTAAACCCAGCGTCGAGCGCTTGTTCGCTCTTGCCGTACGAAGATGTCAGTTGAATGTTGAGAATCTGATTAAGCTGCGATGCAATTGCGGCGTAAAAGGCGCTGTCCGCCTCTTTCTTCTCATACGTGACCCTATACAAAAGTTTCCTCAACCCAGTAATTACACAGAAATACACGATGAGGAGAATGATGGAAAACACCGCGAGAGTTGAATCAATTGACCATATGATAAGCAATACGATGGGAATGGCTACAATGGACAGCGGCGCACTGATAAAATTCGCCAAAACGAAGGATGAGACCACGCTGGAGTCGGAAATAATCCGTTGCGTTGTATAGGCTGGATCGATGGTCCGACTCACCAAGTAATCGTCTCTTTCAAAACGCAAGACGGCCTCCCTGAGAAGATCAAAGGAAAGTCTCGTGGTTATGCGAATGGAAAGTGTTCCTGCAAAATAAGTAAAGAGGGTGGAGAAAACTCCTATTGACGCAACCAGGAGCGCGAAGAGTACGGCGTCTCTTTCGCTGCGGTTACCGAGAAGAAAATCTAAGAATTTCCCGTTCACGTATGGCATGGCATAGGAGAGAGCGGTTCCAATCACCGTGATAGCAATGAAGACGAAAGCCCCTTTTGCTCTGATGAACCTCGAGAGAACGCATCGAATCAAGGAAGGCCCCAATCTACCCGCCACAAAACATCAATCACTGATACCTTACACCTCAACACAACAGGAGCGAAGATTTGCCAATGAGACTGCTTTAAGATTGCCTTGGGCCAATACGATCTCAAGCTCTTCCTACAAGAGAGTCGGAATCGGACATCTCCTCCGACGAACCTGGCAATCGGGCGGTTGAAATATCTTTTTCAACCGCCCGATTGCCACAATAGATTTGAGCATCCGCCCACAAACGTCCGCGTTTTATACCCATCAAATCCTTTGCCTTTTGTCGTCTAGACTAGAAAAATCGCTCGAAATAACGCAACCGGCCTGCTCGCTTGAAGAAACCTAAGCCCGTAACGTAGATGTGCAAACTTCCGAAACGCCTTGCGCGGCATAGTGCGTATAAACTTCGTCAACCGCCTCAGAAATATCTGAGTATCGCGCCGGGTCAAAAGCATACGATGTCGCAGCTATACCCTGCACCCATTCGGAACGCGGATTAATTGAATAGCCACACAGCATCATCATACATGCATCTAGACCTGATTTCCCAAGTATCCGACGTATTGATGAGAGCATCGCGGGTCGCCCCTGCACCATCGTCGTCACCCCTATTAGCAGTATTTACCGTTTTTCTCTAAATGCGTATCGCCACCCTTAAGAATACGAAGTGTTTTATCCAGACCCGATTGTCCTCCATCTCAAACGAAGGGATAAGGAATCTCATCCGGAATCGGCAGTAACGGAGGATTCACAACGACAAGCGAAAAACATGAGTCATCTCTCAGAGGGGAGTAAAGGCTCCCCTCAAGCACCCTAGTTTCGTCATCCAAAGAGTTGATGGCAGTGTTTTTCTTACAAAGGTCGACAACAAAAGGGTTGATTTCTACAGATGTTACATCCATGCCACAGTTGGTAAGTATCAGGCCCTGTATTCTGGGGCCAGAACACAAATCGAGAGCCTTCCGTGCGCTCTGCGGTGTAAGGCGCCAATCTCAGCAAATCTGTCCCACAATACTGCGCTGAAGAACAAGACGGAACCCCTGAGCCAAACTCCCCTATACCTTATTAAGGCTAAGACAGGCAAGTTCACGCACCCGGCATATTCCAGAATAACATCCTATTGTTTTAGATGCTCTACAAGCATGAACAGCCGCGAATCGGAAAGATCTTCTAGTTTCGCCCCGACTGACCGCCAAGGGCCAAAATGGCCCCTCCATCCCCGGGCGACTGGCTCTGGCGCGCCGAGGAGTGTCCCCAAGTGCCGGCAGAAAAGAAACGTCCCTATCTGCCGGCTAGAGGGCACCGAAGAGGATGGCGTAGGTAGTGGATTCGCCGAGCTTGAGCTCGTCGCCGGGATTGAGTTGGGCGGAACGGCCGGGCTCGACCTGAATGCAGACGCGCGTGGCCCCGTTTACCACCACGGTTCCGTTGGTGGACGACAAGTCCTCGACGTGCCAGATATTTTGAGCATCGCACCAGATATGGGCATGGCGGGCCGAGACATCGTCGCCGACGTCGGTAATATCGCCCTCACCAGTGGCCAGCGCACCAATCTCAACACCCTGCTCACTCGGCTGAATCCAGCGCGGGGCGCTCACGACAAAACTGTTTTGTACGCGCAGCAAGCCCAAGGGGTGCGCCGGAGCGGGTTCGCGTTCGCCCGCGGTCATCGACATGCCAAGCGAACGCGGCGTGGAGGTGCCTCCGCCACAGGTCGCGTGCGCGTAGTCGATGGCATAGTTCACCGAGGACCGCACATCCGCCGAACAACCGACGGCGACAAACAGCACCAGCACGGCCTCGGCGCGCTCGGCGGGCATGAGTTCCGCCGCCTGGGACAGGCGATCGAGCGCGTTGCGATAGAGATTCGTGTCCTGATGGCACTCTTCGAGCGCGCGTACCATCGGTTCACCTGCAGGACCGCACACCATATTGATCACAGCCGTGGAGTCCATGGGATTGCGCTGGCGCAGGGCCAGTTGCGACATAATACGCGCAGCCGAGGTACCGTATTCGGCAAAGTAGCGCTGCTGAAGCGTGCCGACCGGCGCGCGAACGATAAAGCGGGAAACCCAAGAGCGATCGGCGGCTCGGCTCTGCGGGCTGCGGCCGTCGGCGAGCGGACGGGACGAAAGCACCAGGCCGCACAGCTCGATATGGCTCAGATGCGCCGCGCGCTTAAAGATGTCAAACATGGCCCCGCATGGGGTGAGCTTAACTTGAGATGCCATGACCTAGGCCTCCTTGGTCGTAGAAATAGAATCGGACGATACTTCGACAGGTCCGCCAAAAGTACGGGCAGCTGCGGCTCCACCGGCAAGCGGAGTCGCCATCTGGGCTTTTGTGCGTCGCGGTGCCGAAACGGGAAGTTCAAAGGCAAAGCCCATCGCAAGCAAAAACCACGTAAGCGTATAGGTTGCAACCAGAGCGGCAACAAGGCCGCCCATCACGGCGCGTTGGGAAAATACGCTACATGCAGCCACAACCAGTACTGGAACCTCGCAGGCAGAAAGCGCAAGCACACCCTGCAGGAACCCCGAGCGCCGATTGCGCGCAAGTGCCCCCGCGGCAACGCCGGCTATGCCCGGCAGCGCCAACGCCAGTGCGGCAATAATACCCGGTAGCGACCCAGACCACATGAGCGGTCCCAAAGTCGCCGTCACGCGAGCGCCCGACGCCAGCAGCGCGGCCGAAACCACGACCACAGCCCAAACCACGCCACAGACGACCGTCGCGCCGACCATCAGCGCGCGACGAACCGCGCGGCCAGACGCATCCATGGGGCACGGCGTGAGCGGCTCGCCGCGGAGCGAACGACCGACATTTTGCGCATAGTGTTCACAAAACGCCGAGAGCGCCGCCTCGACCGCCGCCGGCTCGGGACGATCTTTTTGATGGCTGGACAGACAGGCCATCACCACGTCGAACAGCTGGGCATCGACAAACGCCAGCGCATCGCGTAGCTCCTCGGAATCCGGCTCAAGCCCCAGCTGCTGGGCCTGCTCGGCCGCGGCGAGCGCCACATCGGGCTCACGACGAAGCAGCTGAGTCAAATCGCAACCGGGTGCATGGGCACCAATGGGATAGTCGGGCAGCGTGTCCATCTTGAGACGGTAGGGGCTCGCGATGTCGCGCGTCTTTTTGCGCGAACCCGAGGTGCCCGAAGTGCTCGGCGCGGCTTCGTATGGCGCGGCGCCGGCAATGAGCTCGTAAACCGTGCTTGCTGCGGCATAGACGTCGATCGCCGGCGACATACGCAAAGCGCGCAGGTCGGGAATATCGTCGGTGAGCATCTCGGGCGGAGCGTAGGCCACCGTCGCGCGACGCAGCGTGGCATAGCGCTCCGTAAACGACGCCTTGCCGCCGGTACCGGCCACGGCCGACGCAGGCTCGAGCGCCAGCGACGAGCCAAAGTCGATCAGGCACAGGTCAAAGGTGCCCTCGGCAAGCTGCCGGTCAAGCGGTAGACGCGCCGTACGCACCATAATATTAGCGGGCGAGATATCGCGATGGACAAAGCCCTCCCCCACCAGGCTCATGCGGCAGAGCAGGTCGAACAGGTCGCGCCCCAAGCGCGCCGCCACAAGCGGCGACAGGCGGCCGGCATCGTCCACGGCAAAGCGCGAGCGCAAGCGGGCGAGCGTCTCGCCCTCGACCCATTCCATGACAATTGCAGGCACACCGTCAACCTCGCCCCAGCCATAGAGGCGGGGAAAGCCCTTAAGGCCCGAAAGGGCACGATGGCATTCATATTCCTCGCGAAACGCCGCTTTGAACTTGGCGACCAGCGCCTCATGGGCGGCATCGTCGTCAAACTCATCGCGCGTCGGCAAGATGAGCTGTTTGAGTGCTACGGCCTCGCCTTGGGCGTTGACGGCACGCGTCACGCGGCCGATACCGCCACGGCGCATGGTGGCATCGTCGGCAAACAGCATCGTAAAACGACGCAGATAGGCAGGCAGTTCGTCCTGACCGAGCGCAATGGCCGGCTCAAACCCGTCGACACGCGCCAGGCGCAGGCCGACCATGGGATCGCGACCGAGCGATTGCGGTGTGGTGGATGCAAGATCGGTCATCATAGGGCAAGCGCCGCCACGTTATTGTTGAAGTTACCGAGCGCGACGTCATCATCGCCGTAATGGCCGACCCATTGACATAGGTTGGTGTAACAGCCCCACAGATTGGCATACTGCTGATACCACTTTGACCGGGGCGAGAATGTCTGACGACCGAACTCGGCTCGAATGACAAACATCTCCCCGACCAGGCTGTCGCACGGCCTGGGATCTCCCGTAGAGTTATAGGTCGAGACCACGTCATTGGCACGAGAAACATAGCCGTCGAGCATGTTGTACTTGGTCACAAGCCAACTGTGAATGCTCTCTTCCTCAGCAGCGGAAAGGCCACCGGAGTTTGCATCGTTGTCAGCGTTGCCGCCCGTCGAGCCGCCGTTTCCAGACCCTCCGGCAGAGGAACCCGGCCCAGAGCCGCCGCCCGAACTCGACGAATCCGAGCCGGAGCCAGAAGTATCCGAGCTACCGGGCTTTCCGGACTGCTGGGCGTCCTGCTCCTTCTGCCGCTCGACCTTATTCACCGTTGCCGCCACGCTATTGTTGGACAACCGATCGATGATCTTGGTGTTGGTGAGCACGATGGTTTTGCCATTGGCAAGCGTGACTTCATTGTCCGGGGCCTCGGCGCCGTCCGCGTCGTCGGCGCCAAACACAATATGCGCGACCACACTTGCCCAAGCATATCCAGTCGTGGTGCCCAGATCACTTTTGACCTCATGCCCCACGTGCGGTTCGCGTGCGGCATGTGCCTGCATCATGGACGGCACGGTCATGCCATAGGCAGAAACGCCAGCTATGACCAGCACCAGCGAGCAAGACAGCAGTGCGTACGCCCGCGGCGCCAAGCCCAGTCGGCGTCGCATGCGCACCGCGGCGCCGCGCTTTGTCTGAGTGCCACCGGGCCGCATGCGTTCTCCTCCAACAAAAACACGCCGCTCGGGAGCGGCGCATTCATTCGAATCCATATTTGAGTGTATCAGCGAACCCAAAAGGTTGCGCAACGAATGGGCAAATTAAGGATGCGAGTGGAAGCATCCATGCGATAAGCGGATACAAAGCATCTTTGTTGCACAACAAACTTACAGTCGCACGGGGAAATTATGACTACCCCGTGCGTCGCGAGGAAAACATACGGCAGGAGCAGGCTCGCCACCTAAATCGTGCGACGGGCCTCGATGGCGCGCCCGAGCGTAAGCTCGTCGGCATACTCCAGGTCGCCGCCCACGGGCAGACCGCTCGCCAGACGCGACACCTCGACGCCCAGCGGCTTGATAGTGCGGGCCAGGTAGCTCGCCGTGGTCTCGCCCTCAATATTGGGGTTGGTGGCGATGATGACCTCGTGGATGTCCTCGTGACCCAAGCGTGCCAGCAGCTCGCGAATGTGCAGCTGCTCGGGGCCAATCTTGTCCATGGGGCTGATCACGCCGCCCAATACGTGGTAGAGACCGTGGTAGCTGCCCGTGCGCTCGATCGCCTGGACGTCGCGCGGCTCGCCCACCACGCAAATGCGAGTGGTGTCGCGCATCGAATCCTGGCAGATGGAGCACTCGTCGGCCGTGGCGTAGTTAAAGCAGCGGCTGCAAAAGTGAACCTCCTGCTTAACCTCCAGGATGGCCTCGGCCAGGCGGCGCGCCTCCTCGGCGTCAGCCTCCAACAGGTAATAGGCGATGCGCTGAGCTGACTTGGGACCAATGCCCGGCAGGCGGCCCAGCTCATCGAGCAGTTTTTGCAGACTGTGATTCGCACTCATATATATGCGTGTCTTAGAACGGCATGCCCGGGATGTTGAGGCCGCCGGTGATGGCGCCCATCTGCTTGTTGGCGAGCTCGTTGACGCCGCGGACGGCCTCGTTGACGGCAGCCATGATCATGTCCTGCAGCATATCGACGTCCTCGGGATCGAGGGCATCGGGGTCGATGGTAAGGTTGACGAGCTCCATCTCGCCGTTAACGGTCACCTTGACCATACCGCCGCCGGCAGAGGCGTCGACGGTCTGGGACTTGAGGTTCTCCTGCGCGGCGGCAAGCTGCTCCTGCATCTTGCGGGCCTGCTTCATCATCTGCTGCATGTTCATACCGGCCATGATGGCTCCTTTACGTGCGGCCGCGCGCCGAGCTGCAAGGACAGCCGGAGCACGGCGGGACTTTCAAACTCAAAAATCGTACCACGGCGCGAAGCCAGAGAGCGGGGCGGACACGCTACCTCAGTCGATATACATGTCCTTGAGCGTGACGCACGCCCAAGATTATGCAAGGTCGAATTATGCAAGGTTGCATAATTATCTCAAGCTACATCTAGCAGAGCTGGAACCAGGCAGTTTATGCGTAGGGCTACAAGGCTACATGGCAAAATGCCGAGCCGCTGCTCGAGGCGGCACGCATGGCGGCTGGGTATAATTTGATTGTCATAGATGACGATTTGGAGGTGCCCTCGTGAATGTCCCAGCCGTACTCCAAAACATCCGCTCAAAACACCCCGTTGCATATGTGGTTCTCTATCTCTTTGTCGTCTGGGTATTACTGGTTATCATCACCCATGCCATAGCTTTTGGAGCAGAACTGCTGATAGCCAGCTCGGACCAGCCCGTCGTCAAATGGGAGACGACCGATGAATGCACCGACGGAACCCGAACCATTTACTACAACAGCCCGTCCCTCTACCAAGAGTTCAAGGTCAAGATAAAGGACTCCAAGATTGTCGATGCCGAACTGGGCTCTTTATTTACAATCGGAGCAACCGTCAACGCCGAGCAAGTCGAGTACACGGACAGCCATGCGACGTATCGTATCGACCTCAGCATCCTAGGCCGACCGTCACGCGCCTGTCTGCTCGAATGCGATATACGCGGCACCACGTTGCACATGTCCGAAATACAGATGCGCCCGGGCAAGGGGCTCTCTTCTTGAGCAGTATACCCGCCTGCGCAGCTACTCCACCGGCTTGAAGATGGTGGACTGGCCGAAGACGCTGCGGATGAGGGCTTTGGCCTCGTCCTCGGTCTGCGGGATGCTCGGGGCTGCACCCTGATGGCCGAAGGGGCCGCCCGCACCGGAGTTGGACTCCCAGGGAGCTGCAGGAGCGTCCTCCTCTTTGGGGGCAGTTGCAGCGGACTTGGGCGCGGACGCCGCACCCGGCACGTCGAACGGAGGCAGATCGTCCCCACCAGCATCGGCAACAAAACCGCCAACCATGGCATCGTCGTAGGGAACCTGCTCGGATTCCCATGGCGCAGACGGCGCGGCGGGCTGAGCCTTGGGAGCGGACGCGCGCTCGGGCGCTCGGGGCGCGGGCTCGGTCGGGAGCTTGCCCGTGGCAGGAGCGCCGGCGGGGTTGTCGGAGCGCAGCCAGGGGGCTTTGCCCAGGTCAGACGACTTGGGCGCGGGCGAGGCAGGCTTGGGCGCGGGTGTCGGAGCAGCCGGTTTGGCCATGACGGGCTTAGGCGCCGACGGGGTCGGCGCCGCTATCGGTGCTGCTTTTGGCTGCGTCGCGCTGGCGCTCGAGGATGCAGGGGCCGCCGAGGACACGGGTTGCGGGTCCGCAGATACCGCAGCCCGTGCAGATGGAGAATGCTCCTCATGTTGAGGAGCCGGCGTGCCACCCCCATCCAGGACATAGTCGACGGTACGACGACCGAAGACCGCACTGACTGTCGGCAGGACCACCGACTGCGTGTCGGCGCGTCCAAGCATCTTGATGGCAAAGGTCGAGCCCGCGGGGAACGAGACCGTGAGCCTGGAGCCGTCGTCAGCCGTGGCGCGGGCATTGAGCAAAAGCCCCGCGTAGGAAGCCTGACGCGCCTTGACACGCTCGACAACCTCGGCCCATTTGCGCTGCAGCTCTCCGGCATCCTCGACCGCGGGCGTCTCGGCAGTACCGGCGGCGGCAACCTGGGCGGCATTGTTGGACTGGGGCTTAGGTGCCGGAGCGGTGGCAGGCGCGGGAGCCGCAACGGGCTGAGGCGTCGGAGTCGGCGCAGGCTGAGGTGCAGGCGCTGCAGGCTTGGAAGCTGACACGGACGCAGAACGGGACGCAGGCTGGGCAGCCGGAACAGCAGCACCACGGTCCCAAGGCATACCGCCCTGGCGCGCGGACGTAGCAGCGGGGGCAGCGGATGCCGCCGGAGCGGCAGCACGAGCGCCCGAAATTAGCGTCGGCTGTTGGGCAGCAGCGGGTACGGATGCTGCAGGCGCGGCGGCCTGAGCAGCAGCCACGCTCGCCGGCACGGCGCCGTTGGCAACCATGGCCTCCAAGCGGGCCACGCGCTCGGCCAATGCCTCAATCGTTAAATCGGCCTCGGGACGTGCCAGGCGCGTGCAGGCGATCTCGAGCACCAGGCGCACGTCGCTCGCGCCCCTCATCTCCAGTGCGGCATCGTCGAGCACCGTCAGCACACGGGCCAGGCGGTCGGCAGGATGCTCGCCAAAGGCAGCGGCCTCGGCAGCAAGCGCCTCGGCCTGCTCGGAGCCGCCCTCAAACAGCTCGGCACGGGCACCGGCAACGCAGGCAACGTACACGTCACGCACATGCGCCACCAGGTCGCGCGTCAGCTCCAGCAGGTCGTTTCCTTCCTCGACCTGCGCACGGATCAGTCCATAGAGCTCGGCAACATCGCGATCGGCAATGGCGCGGGAAAACTCGCCCAGAATCTGGTCCGAAACCTCGCCTAAAAGCGAGCGGGCGTCGTCCGCATGCACAGAACCGTTGCCAAAGACGCTCAGCTGCTCCAGCGTGGACAGCGCGTCGCGCATACCGCCCTTGGCATGGCGCGCCACGATAGCCAGCGCCTCATCGTCGTAATCGAAGCCCTCCTGCTCGCACACGTATGCCAGGCGACGCTCGATATCCTCGTTGCCGATGCGATGGAAATCGAAACGCTGGCAGCGCGAGAGGATGGTCTCCAGAATCTTTTGCGGGTCGGTGGTGCACAGCACAAAGATCACGTGTGCCGGCGGCTCCTCGAGCGTCTTGAGCAGCGCGTTGAACGCCGCCGTCGTGAGCATGTGGACCTCGTCGATGATATAGATCTTGTACTTGCCGCGCACCGGGGCAAAGTTGACGGAGTTGATGATTTCCTCGCGCACATTGTCCACGCCCGTGCGGGAGGCGGCATCGAGCTCGTAGACATCGGGGTGGTTACCCTCGGCAATGAGCTCGCACTCCTCGCAAGTACCGTCGGGCATGCAGCCGCTTGCACCCTCGGCGCGCGCCGCCTCGGCATTGCGGCACAGCAGCGCCTTGGCCAGAATGCGCGCCATGGTGGTCTTGCCCGTGCCGCGCGGTCCGCAGAACAGGTAGGCGTGGGACAGGCGCCCCTCGGTGATGGCGTGCTCGAGCGTCGAGACGATATGCTGCTGGCCCACCACGGAGTCAAAGGTGAGCGGGCGATACTTTCGGTACAACGATTCCATGGGTGCTCCCCCGGGTATACTGAGTCTTGTTGCCGCGGCGGCCATGCGGTCGCACGGCATACTGCATTCCATAATAACCCGTACGGCGAGCCCGCCGCGATAGGAGTCCAAAGAGCATGGCAGACGCAGAGAGCAACCTCGTTCCCTCCGAAGCAGCCGACCAGGTCGAGGTCGCGCTCGAGGAGCAGGCCGCAGCCGACGACGGCATCCTGTACCTCAACGAGTACCAATACGAAAACGACCTCGTCACCGACTTCGCCCGCCTGGTCGCCTCGCCCAGGCGTCGCGGCTCGCTGTATGTCGCCGCGGCAATTGCCGCGCTCATCGGCATCGGCATGCTGGTGGCCGGCGGCAACTGGATCAAGTTTGGCGTCGTCTTGATCGTATTCGGCGCCTTTTTGGCCTGGTGGAGCAAAAACCTGCACCACACCCTCGCCCGCGACTTTATCGACGCCGTTGAGGCCGACGAGTCCATGGGTGGCCGCTATCGCCGCGTCGCCGCCAACGAGGACGGCCTGATGGTTTGGGGCACGAGCGGCAAGTCGCAGTTCTTCCCGTTTGAAAAGCTCGACCACGTGCTCGACGGCGAGCGCATCTTTGTGGCCATGTTCGCCGACCAGGGCGTGACGATCCCTAAGGACACCTTTGTCCGCGGCGATGCCGAGCAGTTCGGTCCCTTCCTTAAGGCGCGCATCAACAAAAAACTCCGCATCGAGACCAAACGCAAGAAGATGAAGGCAGAAAAGGCCGCTGCCGAAGCAAAACAGGGCGACAAGCCCCAGGAGACCAAGGGCAAGCAGCGCAAGCAGAAGAAGAACAAGAAGAAGCGCTAAGGCCAAGCCAGACGGACAGCCTCGCATCCCGCCATCCTCCCCATGCACCCGAGCGTGCTACACTAGCAGCATCTATGCCACCGCGAACGCAGGGACGGGCCACGCCCCGCGCCCGCCGCTCGCAAACGAACTTTAAACGCACGAGGGTTGGCCATGCCGCTTTTCTCGCAACATACCGCCCGGTTCTCGCCGGACGTTCCCTTGGAGGGCACCAGCTCTCGCGAGCTGCTCAAGCGGTACCAGCCGCTCGAGACGCTTGCGACCGGCGGTTTTGGCTCCATCGAGATCTGTCGCGACACGCACCTGCGCCGCCGCGTGGCCATTAAGCGCATCCCCCTCACAGACGGCGCCGGCATGCCCGCCAGCGATATCATGGACGTGCTGCGCGAGGCGCATACCGCGGCCATGCTCCAACATCCCAATATCGTGCAGGTCATCGACTTTACGCACGACACCGCCTATGCCTACCTGGTCATGGAATATGTCGATGGCATGTCGCTCGCCGAGTTTTTGCATCGAGTTGACGGCCATTCGCTCACCTTTGACGAGGCCGCGGCAATTGCCGACGCGCTGGGGCAGGCGCTCACCTTCGCCCATAGCAATGGCGTGCTCCACCTAGACATTAAGCCCGCCAACGTGCTCATCGACCACTCGGGCAATGTAAAGCTCACCGACTTTGGCATGGCGCGGCTGTCTTCTGCCGGCGGCTTTGGCGGCTCGCGCGGCGGCACCATCGGCTACATGCCGCCCGAGCAGCTCGATATCGAGACCGGCACGGTCGACGAGCGCGCCGATGTCTTTGCCCTTGCCTGCGTTATCTATGAGGGCCTGTGCGGCAGCGCTCCCTTTATGGCGGCCACGCCCGCCGACTCGCTCGACCGCATCATCGGCGGCGCAACCTATCCCAGCGAGCTGATACCACACTTTCCCCCGGGAGCCGAGGCCGCGCTCATGAGCGCCCTCTCCCCCATGCCGCAAGACCGCCCCAACAGCATCGAGGCATTTTGTGACCAGCTGCTCGCCGGCTTGGGCAGCGTGCGCGAGGGCCGTCGCAGCCTGGAGCAGATGGTGGGCGAGCTGTCGGATGACGAGCGCGCGGCAGACGGTATCGAGCCATCGACCTACGAGGACGACACCATCGAAGTCGACCCCGCACTCGGTTGGGCGGGCACGCGCTGGAGCTGCGCACGCGATTACACCATGCGCGCCATCTCGGCGCTCTCATGCGGAGCCTTCAGCTTTTTGCTCATGCAGACGGCTGGCGTCGCGGCGCTTCCCGGACTTATTGCCGCGGCCATCGCGATTGGGGCGGCCGCCGGCCTGGCCCCGCAGATTGGCTCGGCTATCTCGGCCGTGGGTTTTTTGGTACTTATGGCCAACGCCACCATGCAGGCGCAGGGCATCCTGTCGATGCTGCCCGTCGCGGTGCTCTTTGCCGCCACCATGTCCGGATGGTGGATCGCCTGGGGCCGCACCGAGGCCGCCGCGAGCGCCGCGCTCACCTGCGCGGTGGCACTTGGCTGTCTAACGGGCGACGCCCTCCTTGCCGCCGGGGTTGCCGCCGGCATCGCGGCCTTTTGGCTCGGCCCGGCAAGCGCCGCGGCAGCCACGGGGATGGGCGCGCTTTTTGGCCGCCTGGCTACGGTTGCGCTTTCCGCCGGAGGCGTGCTGGGGCTCGGCAATGTTGCCGCGGCGCTGGGAGACATGCTCTTCTGGGCTGCCGTTGTGCTCGTCGCGGCGACAGCCGCACTGACATCTCTGCTGCTCAACGCCCATGCCAAGCGTGCCGAGCAGGGCTCGAACCTGACTGCAATCGCCGCCATCGCCGGCTGCGGAATAGGCTCCGCGGTGTCGCTCTGTCTTGCACACCATATGGAAATTGCCAGCCTTGCGGCCGCGGTCGTCGTCAAGGCGGCGGTTGCGGGAACCCTATCCTCTATAATCGTTGGGATATGCCTATATTTGCTCGGATACCAAAGAACCTATACGGAGAGTGATCTTTCGTGAACTTCCTGAACATCTTCGAGGACCACGTGGCCGGCATCTTCGGTGCCACCCGTGCCCCGTTCTCCTTTAAGAAGCTTGCCAAGCAGGCCGCTCGCGACATGGAGGATCAGACTCTGGTGATCAACGGCGTCAACACCGCGCCGGCACTCTATACCATCCTGATCGCCGCCGACGACGATCCCATGCTCGCCCCGTTCTACCCCGAGCTTTCGCGCGAAGTCCGCGAGTTTGTGAAGGCACAGGCCGAAAAACGCCGCTATGTGTTTGTCGGCGAACCCCTCGTTCGCTTTATGATCGACCCGCAGCTGCGTGCCGGTAAGTTCTCGGTCTTTGCCGAGAACGTCGACGCCCCCACGCTCGGTCGTCTGTACGAGGAAGAGCGCGCCTACCAGAATGGCCTGGGGCAGAACAACTCGGCCGCAAGCCGCGCCGCCAGCGCTCCCCGTGCCGGCAAGCAGCAATTCGCCGCTCCGCAGCAACAGCACCCCGCCGCCATGCCCCAGCAGCCGACGCCCCGTGCCGCCGCTCCCGACCCGCTCGCCGTGGCCGATCCCTTTGCGCCCAACGTCCCCGACCCCGCCGCCGCGCCCATCCCCGTGCCGCAGACCGTCTCTCGTGACGCCCTCGCCGGTATGGGCGGAGCCGCCGCGACCGGCGCCGCCGTGGGCCTTGGCGCCGCTGCCGGTATTGCCTCCAACATGGCGAGCACCCGCGCCCCGCAGCGCCCGCTCGCCCAACTCGTCGACGTCGTGAGCGGCGAGAGCCACAGCATCACTTCCGCGCAGGTAACCATCGGTCGCGAGCGTTCGGTTTCGGACATCGCCCTGCGCGACCCCAACGTGTCGCGCCGTCACGCCCAGCTCACCTTTACCGGTTCGGACTGGTCGATCGAGGACCTCAATTCCACCAACGGCACGCTCGTCAACAACCGCCGCATCACGCGCTGCCCGCTGCGCAACGGCGACCTGCTGACGTTTGGCCTAAGCACCTTTGAATTTAGGGGATAGTCGCTTATGAACATCGATATCGTCCTTTTTGCAGGCCGCATCGTCCTGGTCGCCCTGCTCTACATCTTCCTGTTCGCCGTCATGAAAACCGGCGTGGGACTCGTACGCGGCCAGCGCCGCGACTCCGCTATCTGGACGATCGATGTGGACAAGGGTCCGCGCGGCATCCGTGGCATCCATGTAGACATGCTCGGCCCCGTCATCGTGGGCCGCTCGCCGTCCTCGGACATCTGCATCAACGAACCGTTTGTCTCGGCCTCGCACGCACGCTTTTCGCTGCAGGGCCCGGCACTCATCATCGAAGACCTCAACTCGCTGAACGGCACGCTCGTTAACGGCCGCCAGCTGGTGGAGCCCGCAACGCTGCGCGAGGGTGACGAGGTCCAGATTGGCGACGTGGTCATGAAGGTGAACCGTCGATGATCGACGAGGAGAACAAGTCCGCAACCATGCCCGAGACGCCGACTGCCCCCGCAGCTGCGCCGGCTCATGCCGCTCCGGCGCGCCCTGCGACCGTGGAGCCCGAGGACACCGTGTTCTCCCTGCCCCTTTCGCATGTAACTCAAGAATATCCGGCACTCGTCGATGACGAGGACGCCGACACCGAGCAGCTCGACGCCCCCATCGGCGCGCACGCTGCCGAGCAGCCCGCGGAACCGGAGGCAACGCCCGTACCGGCTCACTTTGCCGAGCCCGTCGCCGAGGCGATGAACGAGAGCGCTGCCGTGTTTGCGGCCCCCGAACCCGCCGCGCCGGCGTTTCCCATAGCCCCGACATCCGAGGTTGCGCCCGCGTCTACGCCGGCGCCCGAGGCGGGGCCATCCCCCGAGGACGGCCCTGCACCCAAGGCCCCGCAGCCTGCGCCCGCAAGCGAGTCCGATGCCGTGGCCGAGCCCGCCGCCCAGTCGCAAAGCACACCCGCGCCGTCGCACTTTGCGACGCCCGAGCCTATAGACGCCAGCCCGCAAGACGACGAGTCGACCGCCTGCGCGTCCGAAGAGCCCGGCTCCCCGGACACCGGCGATTCCGAATCAAACGCCGAGACCGACACCGTCTCTCCCGGTGACACAGCCGAGATCGACGTTGCCGCCGTTGAGGCCAAGCTCAAAGACCCCGGCTCGACCATGAGCTTTGAGCCCCTGACCGAGGAGCGCATCGAGACCGACTCGACCTATGATGCCGGCACCACCACGCAACTCATGTGGGGCGCCCGCTCTGACGTCGGATGCGTACGCCCGCACAATGAGGACTCCTATCTGGTGCAGTCGCCGCTCTTTTGCGTGTGCGACGGCATGGGAGGACACGCCGCCGGCGAGGTGGCATCCTCCATCGCCGTCGAGACCATCGCCAAGACGGCGCCGCAGTCCGCCGACGCCGCGCGCCTGGCCGCAGCCGTCGAGGCCGCCAACGCCGCCGTGATCGAGGCCGCCCTCAACGGCCTGGGCAAACCCGGCATGGGATGCACGGCCACCTGCGCCTACATCGAAAACGACACGCTCGCCATCGCCCACGTGGGCGACTCGCGCGCCTACCTGCTCCACGAGGGTACGCTCATCCGCGTGACCCGCGACCACTCCTACGTGGAGGAGCTCGTGGATGCCGGCGAGATTACGGCCGACGAGGCCCGCGTCCACCCCAACCGCTCGGTCATTACCCGCGCGCTGGGCTCGGATCCCGCCATGTATGCCGACCACTTTACCCTGCACATCGAGGAAGGCGACCGCCTGATTCTGTGCTCCGACGGTCTTTCGAGCATGATTCCCGATAGCGATATCGAGAACATCGCTACGCAGTCCTCGACCGCACAGATCTGTGTCGACAACCTGGTGGACGCGGCGCTCGCCGCCGGCGGCCACGACAATGTGACCGTGGTGGTCGTCGACCTGGTCGACGACGGCGTCATGCGCGAGGCAAAACGCGTCCGACGCCGCAATGTCACCATCGCCGCCATCTTGGCCCTTGTCTTTATGCTGGTAGCAGGCATCTGGGCATACACGGGCATCACCGGCTCCTATTACTTGGGAACCTACCACGGCAATGTCGCCGTCTGGCGCGGCCTGCCCGGCAAGACGCTCGGGGTCGAGCTCCACTGGCTCGAGAGCGAAACCAGCATCAAGCTGTCCGACCTGCCCGAAGACACGCAAAACCGCCTGAAGGCAGGCATTACGCAAACGAGTGTCGACGATGCGCAGGACACCATTTCCAAGTACCGCCATCAGATTGACGAGGAGCAGACCCGTCAGGTGATTGACGCGCAAACGATTCGCGACAACACCGATCAGAAATCCACCTCCGAGTCAGATTCCGAGAAAACCACCGAACAGTCAGCCGAGGCCGAAGCCTCCGATAAGAATTAGAAAGGGAGTGCCGCTTATGAGTCGCCGCAACACCGAACTGCTCTTGCTCATCGCCTCGGCGTTCCCCGTCATCCTGCTCTACGCGATGTACGTGCTCACCGCGGGTGCCACGATTTCCTTTGAGACGCTCGCCGTGCCGATCGGCCTGTTCGCCGCCTTCGCCGCGGCGCATATCGCCGTGCGCATCCTGGCGCCCGGCGCCGACCCCGCCATCCTGCCCATCGTCTTTGTGCTCTCGGGCATCGGCATCACATTCGTGACGCGCCTGGCCCCCGACCTCGCCATCTCGCAGCTCATCATCTTGTTTGTCTCGGTGGCGCTCATGGTGGGAACGCTCGCACTGGTCAAGAACCTTGACGTGGTCATGCGCTACAAGTACACCTTTGGCATTATCGGCATCATCCTGCTGATGCTGCCGATCTTTATCGGCACCACGATTTCGGGCTCCAAGCTGTGGATTCGCATCGCGGGCTTCACCATCCAGCCCGGCGAGTTCGCCAAGGTCTTCATCGTCCTGTTCCTGGCAGGCTATCTGGCCGAGAACCGCGAGCTGCTTTCCATCTCCAACCGCAAGGTCCTGGGCCTCAAGATTCCGCGCTTCCGCCTGCTGCTGCCGCTGTTTGCCGTGTGGGGCGTGTGCCTGCTCATCGTCGTCTTCGAACGCGACCTGGGCTCGGCCGTCCTGTTCTACACCATCTTTTTGCTGATGCTCTATGTTGCCACGGGACGCTTTTCGTACGTCATCATCGGCCTTGCGCTGCTGGCCGTTGGAGCCGTGGGCGCCTACAAGTTCCTGTCGCACGTGCAGGTGCGTTTCCAGATCTGGGCCGATCCGTTTAAGGACGCCCAGGGCCAGGGCTACCAGATCGTACAGTCACTTTACTCGCTGGCTGACGGCGGCCTGGTTGGCGTCGGCATCGGCAACGGCATGGCAAACAACATCCCCGTCGTCGAGTCCGACTTTATCTTCTCGGCCATCGGCGAGGAAATGGGCCTTTTGGGCGGCGGCGCCGTGCTCATCCTGTTTATGCTTTTTGCCGTGCGCGGCCTCACCACGGCAGCCCGCGCCAAGTCCGACCTTGCCGCCTTTAGCGCGACCGGCCTTACGGCGGCCATCAGCTTTCAGGCATTCTTAATCGTTGGCGGCGTAACCCGCCTGATCCCGCTGACCGGCGTCACCCTGCCCTTTATGAGCCAGGGCGGCTCCTCGCTGCTGGCGAGCTTTATCATCGTCGCGCTGCTGCTGCGCGCTGGCGACGAGGCAACCGGACGCGAAGCCGAGCTCACCGGCACCGGCACCATGGCCGCTATCACCGATGACCAGGTCGCATCCGCCGCCCCGACCGGTACGCGTTTTGCCAACGTACCTTCCTACGGCCACGGCAACCACTCCACGGGTTCTCGCATGCGCCGTCGCCTGCTCGATACGCCTGAGTCCGGCGTGCTCGGCCGCGTGGCACTTGCCAACCGTCTGACTCGTGCCGTGTTTGCCTTTACGGCGCTGTTCGCCATCCTTATCGGCAACCTCACCTATGTCCAGGTCATCAAGGCGAAAGACTACCAGGACATGCCGACCAACAACCACACCATCGCCCGCTCCAAGTACATCCAGCGTGGCTCCATCATCACGTCCGACGGCGTGACACTAGCCGAGTCGCTGCAGCAGGAGGACGGCACCTACGCCCGTTCCTACCCCAACGGCAACATGGCCGCGCACGTGGTGGGCTACGTGAGCCAGCAATACGGCACCGCCGGCATCGAGAGCGTCATGAACGATACGCTCACCGGCTCCAAGGATTACTCCAGCTGGAACAACGCCATCGCGTCGCTCGCGGGGCAGACCCAGCCGGGCAATACCGCCAAGCTCACCATCGACTCGCGCATCCAGACGGCTGCCGAGCAGGCGCTCAAGGGCTTTAAGGGCGCTGTGGTGGTCATGGATCCGCGCACCGGTGCGGTTCTTGCGTGCGCGAGCTCGCCCACTTACGACAACACCAACATCGATGCCCTGATGCAGTCGGGCGGCGGCGAGGACGGCTCCATGTACGACCGCGCCATGGACGCGCTGTACACCCCGGGCTCGACCTTTAAGGTCGTCACACTCTCCGCGGCGCTCGAAACCGGCACCGCCAGCCTTACCAGCACGTACCAGGCGCCCGGCTCCATGGATATTGGCAACGCGCCGGTCACTAACTCCGCCAACGAGAGCTACGGCACCATCAGCCTGCAGCAGGCCTTCGCCGTGTCGTCCAACGTCGTCTTTGGCCAGGTGGCAAACGAGGTCGGTGCCAGCTCGCTCGTCCAGTTTGCCAACGCCTTTGGCTACGGTCAAAAGCTCGGTCAGGATCTGACCACCGCGGCTTCCATCATGGCCGACCCGTCGCTTATGACCGAGTGGGAGACCGCTTGGGCAGGCGCCGGCCAGCCCGTCGGCATGGACCACACGCCTGGCCCGCAGACCACCGTTATGCAGAATTGCGTGATCGCTGCAGCTATCGCCAACAGCGGCGTGGTCATGGACCCGTTCTTTGTGTCCCAGATACTCGCCCCGGACGGAACCGTTGTTAAGACCACGCAGTCCCGCTCGCTGGGCCAGGCTGTCAGCTCTGCCACGGCCGACCAGGTCAAGCAGGCCATGCTCGCCGTCGTCCAGTCCGGTACCGGCACCGATGCCCAGATTCCGGGCGTCAAGGTTGCCGGCAAGACGGGTTCGGCCGAGACCGGCGGCACCAACGTCAACTCTATGTTTGTTGGCTTTGCACCTTACGATTCACCCACGGTTGCCATCTCGGTGGCCCTGGAGGATTTCGACAAACACGACGTCGAGGCGGCCAAGATTGCCGGCATCGTCCTGACCGCGGCGCTCGCCGCACAGGGAGCGTGATGCCCGTGATCAAAGCGGATACTTGGGGCGCGCCGCGGCCGATGAGCTAGCGGCAACGCGCCACACGGCCCCAGCGGCCACACATTTGGTACTACACACATCGTTGAGCGAATAGTTATGTTAGGAGCAGGAATGGAACAGAGGGTCCTCGGGGGAAGATACCTCCTCAAGGATAAGGTGGGAACGGGCGGTATGGCGACCGTCTTCCGTGCACAAGATCAGGTCCTCGACCGCACGGTTGCCGTCAAGATCATGCTGCCGCAGTATGCCGGCGACGCCACCTTCGCCGCCCGCTTTAAGCAGGAGGCCCAGGCAGCGGCCGGCCTGTCCTCCCCCTATATCGTGGGCGTCTACGACTGGGGCAAGGACGGCGACACCTATTACATCGTCATGGAGTACCTGCGCGGTACCGACCTTAAGAGCGGTATCAAGAGCCACGGTGCCCTCGATCCCAAGAAGGTCGCGCAGATCGGCTCGCAGATCAGCTCCGCGCTTTCGGTCGCACACAAGCACGAGATCATCCACCGCGACATTAAGCCGCAAAACATCATGGTGCTGCCCGACGGCAACATCAAGGTGATGGACTTTGGTATCGCGCGCGCCAAGAACAGTCACCTCACGCAGGATAACAACGTGCTGGGCACCGCCCACTACGTAAGCCCCGAGCAGACCCGTGGTCAGGACCTCGGCCCCACCTCGGATATCTACTCGCTGGGTGTCGTCATGTACGAGTGCGCCACCGGCCGCGTACCCTTTGACGGCGACGACGCCATCTCGGTCGCGCTCAAGCAGGTCAACGAGCTCCCCATCCCGCCGAGCCAGATCAACTCCGGCGTCGATGCCGACCTGGAGCGCATCATCCTCAAGTGCATGGAGAAGGACCCGGCAAACCGCTTCCAGACGGCCGACGAACTGCGTCAGGTGCTCAACAGCTACCTGTCCGGCCGTGCCGTCAACGTCTCGGAGCCCACGCGCATCATCGGTGCCGCCGGCGACCTGGGTGCCACCAAGACCCGCGAGCTTTCCGACTCAACGCGCGCTATGGTTCGTCCCGTCTCGGGCGTGAGCGGTCAGAACACCGCCCGTAGCGCTGTCTCGGGCTCCACGGGCTCCTACGAGGTCGAGAAGCCTAAGTCCAACAAGAACAAGATCATTGCCGCCGTGATTGCCGCCGTCGCCGTGATTGGCGTTGTAGTGGCCTTTGCCACGGGCATGTTCAGTGGCGAACAGGTCACGGTGCCCGACGTGCTGGGCAAGGACCAGGAAACCGCTATTGAGCAGATCAAGGAAGCCGGCCTTGAGGTTGGCACCGTCGACCAGAGCTACAACGACGATGTCGACGAGGGAAAGGTCGCCGAGCAAACCCCCAACGGCAAGACCAAAAAGCCCAAGGGCACAAGGGTGAACCTGGTGATCTCCAAGGGCCCCAAGCCCTCCGAGAAGGTTGAGGTTCCGCAGCTCGTCGGCCTGACCAAGGACCAGGCCGAGGCCGCACTGGCAAGCGTGGGCCTGAAGGGCAGCGCTTCTGAGGAAGCCAATGAGGCCGAAGAGGGCCAGGTCTTTGAGCAAAGCACCGTTGCCGGCAAGGAGGTCGAGAAGGGCACGACTATCTCGTACAAGGTCTCCAGCGGCCCGGACACCATCTCGGTGCCCGATCTGACCGACATGACCGAGGCCCAGGCACGCAACGCCCTCGACGTGGCCGGTTTTGGCGTCAACGTGAGCTACCAGGAGAACGATTCTGTCACCGAGGGCACCGTCATTAGCTGGAACCCCAGCGGCAAGCAGAAGCCCGGCGCCACGATCACTGTCGTCATCGCCAAGAAGTCCGGCAAGGCCAGCGTTCCGGGCAACCTGTACGGCAAGAGCATCTCCGCCGCAGTCACCGCGCTCAACAACGCCGGGTTCTACAACATCGCATTCTGCGATCAGAGCGGCAACCCCGTGAGCGGCAACGAAAACGCCACCGTTACGGGCGTCTCCCCCACCGGCAAGCAGTCTACCGACAGCACGATCACGCTGACGGTTGCACTTTCTGGCTCGGGTTCGGGTCCGGGCACGGGCACGGGCGGCGATTCCGGTACGACCAACTAAGTCGCCACCCCACCGCTCATTACGGCTCTCGCCGCAAACATATTCGCTCACAGGCGCCCGCTTGCTTCCCCAGCAAGCGGCGCTTCGTTTTTGACATGACATGAACCAGAAGAGCCCGGCACCGTAGCGGTACCGGGCTCGACAAATCTCTGGTGCCCCCGGGCGGATTCGAACCGTCGACACCCGCTTTAGGAGATATGATTTAATGCTACCCCCTACCATTCATCAAGCATCATTGAACATCATATAACCGCAGACAAACATAGCAGTTTGCGTCTTTTGCCTCCGGTAGCTGCGCCTATGCTTTTACAAACATATTACTAACGGCTTTAGCTAAACTGCACTCAATGAATTGTTGAAAACTATTCAAAGAAACGGAGTGCAAAGATGTCAGAACAGCCACTCATTAGCGGAAGAGGCACGTGTTGGAAAGACAAGAGATCACCTAACACCTATCGCTATTATTTTTCCCTTGGAGTCAAGGACCCGAAGACAGGGCGCTACAAACGATCCCCAACTTATACGGTTCGTTGCAAGACTAAAACAGAAGCTAAGGCTGCAATGCAGGCCAAGCTGGCTGAAATCAACTCCTCTGGCACGATCACTAAAACTAAAAAGCCCACTTTGCTTGCGTCCTACTGCTGGGCCTTTCATGAAAATAGGGACACCGAGCTTGTGCCAACGAGCTATGAAAGAGAAGCGTACGATTGCAGGCATATCGAAGACCTATTCGGTGCGTTTCAGACAATTGAGGGGCTAACTCCCGATCTAATCGAAGAAGCATATGCCGAAGCTCGTCGTACGGGAAAATACAAACCATCAGAGCTTGTACGAATCAATTCAAAACTGCGTCAGATTCTGTCGAATGCAGTCGCAAAGAGAATAATTGACCGAAACCCCTGCGCTACCGTTCATGTTCGCAGACCACGCAACAAAAGAGAATCACTGACAATCGACCAAGTAGCTACCCTATGCACACATCTTCAACACATTGAGCTCACCGCCGAAGCTGTTGGTACGCTAGTACTAGTGTATACGGGTATGCGGAAAGGCGAGATGCTGGGCCTCGAATGGCGCGATTGGGACCCTGCCAATAAAACCTTGAAAATTGACAGGCAGTACACCAACGACCATGAACTGAGGGCACCCAAGTCACAAGAAAGCCAACGCAAAATCCCCGTTGGAGAAACCTTGGCCGAACGCCTTCAATCATGGTCAGCCATACAAAAAGAGCTCCTGGCCTCTCTGGGGCTGTCCCAGACTGGCAGCACTCCCATCATTAGCGATATTGCTGTCAAGCAGGGGGTCCCTACTGTCTGTCACATGAAAAACTACATCTTCAACCATTGGTTTCGCGATTTCGCAGTTAGCTGTAATCTTGGAATCTATGAGCCGAACAATTCGACTGGCGGAAAACTATATAAGGGCATCTGCCCGCATCAGCTCAGGCATTGTGTAAGCACTTTTATGCTGGCGAACGGATCGGACGTTAGAAGCGTGCAAGGTATTCTTGGCCACGCGGACCCCAATATCACGCTCAAAACGTATACAAGCCTCGTTCAACAATCAGAAATAAAAGCAGTTAAAGGCTACGAAGACTTCATCAACGCCTATATACAGAAAAGCGAGAAATAGCATGTCATTCATTCATCGTTTCATCAATAATATTACGGTACTATACTACTATTTCCGCAGGTAGACGCTTTATTTGATTGACATCTAATGAGTTTTAATAGATTCTAAAGCTGTCAGATGGCTACGCATGTAGTCATAAAAACCGGCCCCCCAAGTGCTTATGAACCTGGTAAGTCTTACAAGCACAGGGAGGGCCCTCATTGAAAGGATAGCTCATCATGGCTACTCCACAGATTAGCACTCAGGCGTCCACACCGACTTTCCCCACTGGTGCCGCTCAGTGCGATCGGTTACTCCGCGTTAACGATATCCGCGAACTCACTGGCTGGAGCGAAAACACCGCGCGCAAGTTTATGCGCGAGTCCGGCAAGCTCATCCAAATCCATCGCTCGAATTACATGTTTGAAAGCTCATTCTATGAGCTTTTCAAGCAGCTTGAAGGTCGTACCGCCCACCTTGACTAGGCGGTAAACATGAGCGAGCTACCGTCAATTTCCGACATATTCAACGATGATGTTACCGAGCAACGAAAGATTATAGAGAAAATGGATAAAGCTATTTTTATTTCAGTGCCCGAGTGGGCGTGCTGCGTCACCACCGTTGCCGCCGAGCGTCTCATCCTCGGCCTCGTATGGAAGTTTGGAAAACCTTCCAAAAACAAACGGCCCATGGGCTTTTGCGCTAGAAGCAAATGGATTGAGGATCACTACCACTTGAGCAAGAACACGATATCCCGAGCCTATACTTCTCTAAAGGATAAGGGGTATTTTCAAAAAACTGGTGATGGCAGCTGGATGCTTAATTACGCTGCAATCTACCGCGCCGCGATCGAAAACGCTTGGGAGCCCCCGAAATCTTAAGTCCACAGCCCGACTATCGACGTGGGCTTCTGTCAAACAACCGAGTTAAAAACCACTGAGCCAGAATCCGCTTCAATAGAAGATGATTCTGGCTCAAATGATATCCGACCATTCACGCAGCATGTCTACCGCAATCTGGCAAGAATCGAGGACGGGGAAACCGTCATCGAGGTCGTGAAGGTCGGTAATCGCCAGGCGTCTACAAAAACATGCCGCGGATGTAAAATGAAGCAGGGTCGAACCGAAACAGTTCCCGGACAATTGGCGTCCGGCCAGACACTTCGATTCGACCCTTTCTCATACCTGCATCTAAAATACTCCCATAATCATTCTCGACATCTTTAACGCCATCACTCTCCCGCCACCAGCACGTCGTAGGTGCTATTTTCAACGAATCGATATGACCGCCCATTCATGTTCTTTAAGGCACGTGATACCATGAAAACGTGCGGTATTTCTCCAATCGAAAACCTGCGTGAACGTATGACTTGAGACGCTTTTAGAACTCACCAAGCGCAGGACAAACACAACTCAACAGCGGCCGCGTATTTGTTCCCAGCCGTACGGCATGGCGGAGCCATGCCCATTGTTGATTGGAGTGCCGCACGATGACAGACAACCCGAACGACAGAAAAATCAGCGAGACGCCCGGCGCGAAGGACGTCCTCGATGAGGCCGCCGAGCAGATTGAAAAGGCTTGGCGAGAGAAGCTGCTGCGCGAGACCGCCGATCTCAAGACCGAGAACGCGTTACTCAGGGCCCAGCTCGACGAATTCAACCGCAAGCTCGTCGAGGCGAGAGACCGGAACGAAAGACTTGAGGCCGACTGCAATGAGCGGGTCGCCTTTATCGAGGAGAAGTTCGAGCTCGACACCGCGAGCATCGAGCTCGAAAACAATGAGCTCCATGCCGCGAGCGTCAGATACCTCGCCGATGCCAGGGAGCTCAGCAGGCAGGTCGTCCAGCTCCACGCCGAGGCTGAGGCCATGTCCGATGAGATCGAGCGTCTGCGCGTCGAGCGTGACGCCGCGTTGAAAGCCCAAGCCGAGCTGAGCGATGCGCTCCTGGCCCAGCGCGACCTGATGGCCGAAGTCGCCGCCCTCAAGGACCGCCTCGCCGCCTCCGAGCGGCGGGCGACCGTGGCCGAGGCCAAGGTCGAGGTCATGACCAAGATGAGGGGCGAGTAGTCCCGCGCCCTTCCTGTCAGGTAACTGATTTCTAGAAACCTTCTAGAGCGCTTTTAGAAGGTTTCTAGAACCGGGCGCAGCATCTTCGATCGGCACGATGTCTCGATAGATAAGGCGATGCCTGGTGTCGCACCATTTATCGCGATGGTAGTGACCGAAGAACCAGACGCGGTAGCCGAGCCGTCCGTCGAGCTCACCCAGGAAGGTTTGCAGCGGATCCCCGCGGTACTCACGTCCGCGTTCGCGACACAGCTCTCTAGCCAGGGCAGCAGGAGCCTCGTGAGTCACAACGTAGTCGACCTTCCAGCCCACGCGGTCGAGCGAGGAGCGGCAGTGTTCCGTCTCTTTCTCGCTCGGCATCTCCTCGGGCCACCAGCTCCTCCCCTCCTTGCGATACTGCCTGTCGTTGCTCGCGGCGCCGCCCATGGCAAGGACTGTGAGCCCGTCGATATCGAACACCTCTCCGCGCATCAGGTGCAGCACGTGCGGTCGTGCCTCATGGACGAGCCCGCCGTTCCACTCCCGCACCGGCAGCCCGGCCAGGGCGTGGTGGTTCTCATGGTTGCCGTCTACGAAACACGTGGTCCAGGGCTTCGACTCGAACCAGTCGAGCCAATACCTCTCAGCATTCGAGCCATCCCAGACAAAGCCGAAGTCGCCGGCCACGATCACCGCGTCATCGCGCGTCAGGGTCCGGCCCAGCGGCCAATTTTTGAATGCAAACCGGCTGGACCCGTACTCGGCCCTGCCGTGCACGTCGCCTGTCACATAGACCGTCATCAGTACGCACCCCACGGCAGGAGTTTGTCCCCGAGCCTCACGATCCGGTCATACAGCACCGTGTGCCGTTCGTCCGGGTTGCCGTCTCGGTGAAAATGACCGTAATACCAGTGCTTATAGTCCAGGCGATCCTCGATCTCGTCGAGGAATCCGGTCAGCCGGTCCACATCAGGGCGTTCCCAGCCCGGGTCCGGGTAGAGCGTCGGCGAGAGCATGCGCGTGGCGCAGGTATGGGTGATGACGCAGTCGACCTTCCAGCCGACCTCGTCGAGCTTGGCCCGCGCGGCATCGAATTCGCGCTCGTCCGGAAGCTCCTGAGGCCACCAGCTGGAATACGGCACGCGGTATTCCCTGTCCACGCTCGTGGCACCGCCCATGGTGAAGACCGTCGAGCCGTCGAGCTCGAAGACCTCCCCGCGCATGAGGCGGCGGATAGACGAAGTATCCGACAGGCGTTGCGTCAGCCCACCGTGCCACAGTTCCATGGGTCGCTCCGCCCAGTGATCGAAGCGCTCGTGGTTGCCGTCGACGAACAGCACCGTGTAGGGGCGCGACTCCAGCCAGGCGATATCGGCGCATTCCTCGGCAGAGAAATCCCACGGAAAGCCAAAGTCGCCGGCGACAATGAGGTAGTCATCGCCGGTAAGGCTATCCCCAAGCTCCCAGTCGCGGAGCTTTTGCATGTCGAGCCCACCGTGGATGTCGCCCGTCACATAGACCGTCATCGAATCACCTCTTCCCTCTTGTACGCCGCCAGCTCGCGCTCGACCTGCCTGTCGCCGGTCTCGTTGACCCACCAGGGCCATTTCACCCGGCCGCACGGCTCGCCGACTCCGGCGAACCACTCCCTCAGCTCGTCGAGGCTCACCGGGGAGTGCCCGTTGGCATCGCAACCGACGTCGTAGCGCAGAAGGCCCTGCTTGCGGTTGAACTCGTTGTACGCGCCGCCGCTGCTGTGGATGTGCCCGTGGAGGTGCCACGATCCATGGCTCATGCCCTGCCAGTCGGCCATGGGGTAATGGCTCAGGACGATCTTCTGCCCGTCGATCTTGAGCACGCAGATCGGCGGCTCCACGGTGAAGGCGCCCGCGACCGCCGGCTGGGTCCAGTCCTTGTCGTGGTTTCCCGGGACGAGGTGGATGCGCCTGCAGGCGATCCGCTTGCGCAGCCCGTAGGCGTCCTGGGCGGTCATCTTGAATGAGAAATCACCCAGGATGTAGAGCTCGTCGTCCACGGCAACCCTGCCGTTGATGCTGTCGACGATGGCGTCGTTCATCTGCCAAATCGTCTCCCACGGGCGGTCGGTGAACTTCAGCACGTTCTCATGCCCGAAGTGGGTGTCGCTGGTAAACCAGATCATATTTATGTCTCCTTCTGTCGCTAAAAAACGTTCTCCTTCGAGGTCAGGAGACGTTTTATGAGCGACATGAGGTGCATATCCCTCATGTTTCAAGCTCCAATCTGTCGGGTTTGCCCAACTAAAAGTTTACGCCCACGCGCCCACGCGCGAACAGGATTCGATTTTTGAAATATGGACGAATTCCTCGTCAGAAGGGTAGAATGGTGCCGACGGCAGCCCAAGTTGTAGTGAGCTGGGCAGAGCCGTTGCTTAATAGAGTTAGGTCATCGTCTTAGCGACGGTGGCCTTTCTTTTTGGGCTTCGAGCCCTGCTTGAGTGCCTTGGAAAGGCCGACAAGGGCCGTGAGGAGCGAGACCGTAGCGGTCAGGAGCTTCACGAGCTCGGTGAAATCGGTCATGGGCATCACCTCCCATCGAATGGAGGGCTCTGCCCGGCACGAGGGCTGCCGACAGCAAGGACGATTCTATCAGAGCGGCTGACTCCCGCCGATCAATTCATACTCCTCACCCTCGCCGAATTGCGAGCATGAAAGAATCGGCACTGGATGGCAGCACGCTAGGGCACCGACGATAGGCTCTCCAAAACTAGCGAGGCGTGTCTCCGCGAGCGTAATCGCCTCGGTCGACCGCACGATCGACCTGCGGCGAGATGTCGATGTTGCCACCATGGGCTCGGCCTGCGGCGCGAACGCGGTCATCGCCAGCATCGGGAACGGCGCCGGCGTAACGGTTTCGAATCTCCCTTGCGTAACCGCGCCGGGCAAGAAGCTCATCACGAACCGCCGGATCCTCGAGCAGATCTTCATCGCACTTCGGTGCGATGAACTTAGGGAAGAGATTGTAGGCGACGCCCTTGCTCGCCTCTGCCTGCTCGACCCACGCCGAATACGCTTTCTTAAGCCGTTGAATGTAAATCTCGCAACGCCTCTCATAAGGAAGGGCTCGCTCGGCTTCCAGCACGTTATTTTTAAAGGCCGCCTCAAGCTGCTTGATCGCAAACCGCCCGTCAAGACGGGTCAGGTTGAAAGTGCATTTCGGATTGCCGGCCTCCTTGATATCGAGATCCGTCGCATAGACTCGGTTGTTCTTAATGAAAATCTCTACGCCCCATGAGGCAAGTAACTTTTTGAACTGCTCCATAGTCTTCGGGTGATAGTCGTTGATTGCAATATGGATCAACTCGCGCAAATTGTTTTTATAGCTGTACTCTCCCCGATCGACAATTTTCTTTTCAGTGTCGCGCGGCTGTCGGTCTCGAATCTTCGAGTTCTTCTTTCCCTTTTCGAGCTGAGCGAGATTCCAGGCCTTGTCCATTTCACGAACCCACGCAGCGCGTTCGTACTTTCCGCGACGCCCACCCGTCTCGCAACGCTTACCCGTCAAAAGATCCGTGCGGTTAATCGCCATATGGACCGCGTAACGTTTTCCCGCCTTATCGCTTTCCTCATGCAAGGCGACAATCACTTGTTGATGCGGGTAGTGTTTCGCAAGCCATTGCTCCGCGTAGGCCATACATGCATCGGGGGTCATCTTGCCTCCGTTGCAGCTGCACTCCTCGGGAAGAAACGCAAGAACCTGATGAAGCATCGTTATGTTCTTCGCGCCGGCACGCGCAGGCCTGTCGTGATGAAACATCTTCCGCGTCATAGCCATCTCGGAAAACCAGTACTTTCGGTTCGCGAGGTTCCAGCCGCCGCGGGCCAAAGCGTACTTTCCGTTAATGTACTTGCGCACGTTCTTCGCATAGCGCTCGGACGAAACACCTTTCTGCTTAACGACGGTCATTTTGATCACCGCCGACGAAATAGCGCTGTTCGAGTTCTTCGATAAAGAGAGTGACTTTGCGGGCGTTCTGGTAAACCTTTTCAAGCGTTCGGAAAACTGCCTTCTCGTTGTAGGCCGGAAGACCTTGCGCGTGCACGAAGTACATCAGCTGGTTGAGGTTCGTCCCCTCGCGATACAGCTCGTGATAGATTTTTGCGACCTGGCTCATATCGAAATCGATCATCTCGATTTTCCCGGCCAGCATCACGCGGCGGGCATACGCACTGACGGTCGTGCCGAGCGCATCCGCCTGCTTGCGAATCGCCTCGTGCTCGCCATCGGTGACTTTGACGTAAATAACCGCCGAGCGCTTTTCGTTCGAATCCTCTGAAACGGTTTGCAGCTTTTTGCTACGGCCACCGTTCTTATTTTTGGAAATGGCTAGATCATCGAACGATTCATTCCAATGAATCAGTGCATAGCGAATGAATTCGGCTTTCGTCATGCCCGCCTTTTCTGCCAAAGCGGAAAGCGTTTCGTATTCTTCAGAAGTGAGTGTCGCCTTAACGGTGTACGGACGTTTGCAACTCATCATTCATGCCCCCAGGAAAGCAGAGCGAATCGGTGAGGCCACCGATTCAAAACCGATATGAGATTGCTTTCCTTTTTAGGAGCGACTGACGTCGCGCCGATTTTTGAAGTGACGCCGTCGCTTCCCTTAGAGAAATGAAGGCGAACTTCATTTCTAACTTTATCGCCGTGTGAGGTGTTAAACAAGATGTGTTGGCAGATAAAGGGGGCGAGTATGGCCCCATTTATCTAGCCCAACACCAATCTTGCAATCACCGGGACGGCGATTGGGCGAAGCGTAGCGTAGACACGAAATGAGAGGCCTCGTTTCGAGCGAAAGGCTTCGCGGTGTCGTAGTGTCAGCGGAGACCGTGAGCGGAAGCGAATTTTTAACGCGAAGGATGCTGAGTGTTAGAAATTCGCTGTAGCGGACTCCGGGCGAGGGCTGGAGCAAGTTGATGGAAGACCTTACCGATTTGCGGAAGGTTTTGCCCGAAGCATCCGGCACCGCCGAATTCTTTTGGAACGGCCTCTCGTTTGATTGCTTTCCTATCGTTTGCTCCCAGACTGGGCGTCTAAAAAAGGCGGCCGAACCGGCCGCCCGCAAATTAACATTTACCAAATGTAAGAGAAGAGGAACGATGCACATTACTCCCAGTGGCCGGCGACGTCGACAATCCAATGTTGTCCCGTAGCCTGCTGTTCATAATGCCCCTGATCTTCAGAGGTGGTATACGAATCATTGATTGCAGAAGCTCCATTAGGGTGTTGTGCATCACCGTAGGTAGAGATAACATGATTGTCCATTTCGGCTGCTGAGTTAAACGTCGCATGGCATACAGAGCACATCCAACGTTCATGACGCGTATATACCACATTCGGCACCCAGACCTGGCTGTAATCAGTCTCCCAGTGGCCCTGCTCGGCAACCCACTTCTTCTGGCTACCGCCGTTGGAAGAGGAATTGTTGCTGCCAGAGCCCTGCGAATTGCCGGAATTCTGCTTGGACTGGGAGGAATCGCCCTTGCTGTCCGACTTCGAGGAATCGGAAGACTTGTTATCCTCCTTCTTGGAGTCATCGGACTTCTGGTCCTTGTCGTCGGATTCTTTCTTCTCCTCGGACTTGGCTCCAGAGGTTTGCGCCGCCTTTTCTTCGCTTGGCTTCTTTTTGTCTTTATTCTTTACCGCTGTGGCGGCCCTTTCCGTAGAGCCGCTTCCTTGCTTTGCAACGCTGGCACATCCAAGTTGAGGTGCCGAAAGGCACACCAGAAGCGCAACGATAATAGCCTTTGTTCTCACACCGATCTCCCTGTCCATGAAACCAGGCGTTGGACACTAGCCGATATCCAACGCCCGACTCGCTTTTACATCTGCTCGCGGCGCTTCTTCCGGTCGAGGAAGACGCCGGTCGCCACGAGGACGGTACCGCCGATGACGAACGTCTCGCCGATGAGTCCCGCGCGGTCACCGGTCTGGGCGAGGCTGCCGGTCTGGGCGGTATCCGTGCCGGCGAGGTGCTTCGGGCTGTATGCCGCCTGCTGCTTTGCGACCTCCTCTGCCTCCTGTCGTGCGATCTCATCGGAAAGCTTCTGCTCCGCTGCGATGCGGTCGGACTTCGCCAACTCGTAGGCGGCGAGTGCCGCATCATAGCCGGGCTGGAGCTCGTCCACCGCGGTCTGCTTCTCGTCCAGGATGGCCTTGGCGGGCGCGACCTTGGCACGTGCCTCGACTGCTGCGGCGAAAAGCGCGTTGAGGGCGTCATCCGCGTTCGCGTCACGGCCGGAAGCGATCGCCGCGCCGGCATCGATGGAGTTCAGCTTCGACAGCTTGGCGTCTGCCTGCGCCTTCGCCTGTTCGGCGGCGGAGACCAGGGACTCGGCGGCGCCGGCGGCTGCCTTCGCGGCATCGAGTTCGACCTTGGTGTCATTGACGGCCCTTACTGCATCCTGCTCGCGCTGCTGTGCCTCTGCGAGCTTCGCGGCAAGACCGGTGAGGATGTCGAGGTTCGACTGTGCGTCCTCGAGATCGGTCTGGGAGCCGGTAAGCCTGTCGGCGGCAACGCCGGTGTCGGTCTTTGCGGCATCGACGGCACGCTGGGCATCCGCGAGGGCGCGTGCGGTGGCGTCCGCCTTTTGCTCGGCGGCGGCGAGGACGGTCGCTTTCTCGACCTGATCGGCTGCCGCCGCGTCATGGACGCTCTTTGCGGTATCGACCGCCTTCTTGGCGTCGGCGACGTCCTGGAAGAACTTCGCGAGGTCGGCGTTCGCATCGTCCACGCCCTGCTGCTTAGCAGCGGTGTCCGCCTTGGCGGAATCCAACTTAGACTGTGCGGTCGTTACGGCTGCGTTGGCGGCATCAAAGGCGACCTGCTTCTGCTGGACGGTCGACTTTGCCGTAACGACTGCCGCGTTGGCGGCATCGAGGCTCGATTTCGCCGCATCCAACCCAGCTCGGGCATCCGTGACGCCCTGCTGCTTGGCGGCGAGATCGGCCTTTGCGGCATCGACGGCACGCTGGGCATCGGTGACGTCCTGCTTCGCGGCATCGACGTCTGCCTGTGCGGAATCCGCTGCGACCTGCTTCTGCTGGACGGTTGTGGCGGCGCCGGCGGCTGCCTGCTGCTTGGATGCGAGATCGGCCTTGGCTGCGTCGAGTGCGCTCTTGGCGTTCTTGAGACCGTTGATATAGGAGATCAGCTTCTGCTCGTACTCGTCGACGGAGATGGGGTTCATGTTCCAACCGGAGCCGGACCAGCCGGAGATCTCTGCGGTGTAGCACTGCGTCTGAAGCCCGGACATGGTGCCCTTGGTGCAGGTTGCCATTCCCATAACGGCGAGTTCGGGATTGATGATGTTCATGTAATGGCCGACGGTGCCGCTGCTGCCGTTCTCCCAGCGGCAGTTGTCTGCAATCCAATGGTTGATTGCGACGCCGTTCTTTGCATAGAAATCATAGGCATCCTTGCCGACAAGACCGGTGACTCCATAAAGGGCCTCCGTTGCCTTGTCGAAAAAGCCCTTCTCCTGCTCGATCCACTGCCCACTCGGATCGATTCCGTAATTCCATGCCAGATTTTCGGCAAAATCATATTGACGGGCATGATCGAGCACGGTGTCGCTGTAGTTGGCATCCGCAATGGCACCGGCGATGAGCTTGTAGGTGACATGGAGCTCGGACAGGCCGACCGACTTGCGGTAGTCGTTGACGGACTTCATCCACCTGATCGCATTGAGCATGTTATCAAGGGACGTGGCGTCCTTGGAGTTGCCGACTTCGGTCTTTCCGGCATATTTGGCGTTCAGGATGATGTTGACTGCGTCATCGGCACCCATGGCACGGAAGAAGCCGATGGCTCCCTGCTTGAGCTGCGCGTCGGCGGAATCGAGTTTCGCCCGTGCCTCGTCGACCTTCTGCTGGGCGGCGGTCACGGCAGCGTCTGCGGTATCCTTCGCCGCCTTGGCGTTCGCGAGCTCTACGTCGGCGGCCGCCTTGGCGGACTCAGCGTCCTTGACAGCCTGCTTCGCGGCATCCAGCTTGGAGATGGCGTCGACGTTCGCCTGCTTGGCGGCATCGAGGTCGGCGTTCGCGGCATCGAGTGCGGACTGGGCGGCGTTCACACCGGATTCGGCATCGGCCGCGGCCTGCTGCTTTACGGAGAGGGACGCCTGGGCATCATTCAGATCGGCCTGTGCCGTTGCCGCAGCGGACTGTGCCTGCTCGAGCTCGGACTCGCACTGGGACTGTGCCGCTCGTGCGGCGGCGAGGGCTGCCTCTGCGTCCGCGACCTTCTGTTTTGCCGCATCGTACTCCGGACCGCTGGCACCTGCCTCCGCTGCAGCGAGGTCGGCTTTCGCCTTCTCGTAGGCGGCGCTGGCGGCTGCGGCCTTCGCATCCGCCGCGTCCTTGTTCTGCTTGGCTGCAGCGAGGACAGAATCGGCGGCATCCTTTGCAGACTGGGCCGCAACCAGCTTGGACTGAGCATCGGCAAGCGTCGTGTTGGCGTTGTTAAGTTCGGCCTGTGCCCTGTCCACGGCAGCCTGGGCGTCACGCACGGCCTGCTCGGCGGCACTGATTGCCTCCGGGGTGGCGCTTACGGCATCTGCCTTGGCTTTATCGAGGGCATCCTTGGCATTCTGGGCCGCCTTGATGGCGGACTGGTACGCTTCGTCCTTCTCGGATGCATCTGCCTTGGCGTCTGCGAGACCCGCCTTCGCCTGCTCGAGGTGCTTGCCGGCGGCATCGGCGGCGTCCTTGCCCTCCGCGACCTGACGGGCGTACTCGTCCATTGCCGCACGGTCGGCTGCCGTACCGGCGTTGACTGCAGAATCGTAGGATGCCTTGGCCTGGTCGCGGGCGGAAGCCGCCTCGTTGTAGGGGCCGGCGACCTCATCGTAGGATGCCTTGGCGGCGTCCTCCTTCGCCTTCGCCTCGTCGACTGCCTTCTGCAGGTCCGCGATGGTCTGTGCGGCGGATTTCGCGCCGGCACCGGATGCCGCGCCGGCGTGGGCGGCGATCGGCGACATCACGGCGGGGTGCTGCGTGCCCCCGTCACCGGTCTGGGCGAATGCCGTGAACGGTGAGATGAGGCTCGATCAGGTCATGGCGGCCATGGTCGCCGCGGTGACGGTCAGACGCGCGATCCCCTTCGGAGTGTGAATCTTTTTGCTTGGCAGTGCGGCGAAGTGATCGCCACCGGCAGCGAAATGCTTTCCCTGAGTCATTGTGCTGTTCCATTCCTTTTCCGTGCCCTATCCGACTGGGCATCAGAACTCTTTCCAATAAAGGTAATTATGCGCCTTAACAGGGATTGTTGTATATAGTCCGTTGGCATAAATACAACAATCCATGACTCTTTTTGTCATGGATGCGAAGACGCTTCAGAAATCATTCGGCATGAGATGCAAAGAGCTCCGCGCTGGACTCGGGTACAGCCAGGAGCAGTTCGCCAATTTGATTGAGATGGATCGTTCCTACTACGCGAGCATTGAAGTCGGACGAAGAAATGTCAGTCTTTCTAACCTCTCTAAAATTGCCAATGGATTTAACATATCAATTGCTGCACTTATGACTGGTGTCAGCGATAAATCGGATTAGTCCATCAATCAGCGAACGAAGTGAGCGAATAAATCGGCGGCGTAGCCGGCGGCAAGGACACGGTACGTGGCCGCGCAGCGAGCTTCGCGAGCGAAGAGGACGGCATCGCCGTCCCTATATCTTTATAGTATATTTCTCTATTAATTGGTTTCACCAAAATGGGTATTGCGCAAGCTTCTGAACAGGCGTTTTTATCAAAAACTCAAAGCAGCCGAATCATCAAAATGGTGAAATTTTTTACCCAAATTGAGGAAGCGCTTCACCAAAATGGAACCGACTAACGGCTGTTGAAAACTTTTTATCCCCAAAATGGTGATTTCCTGTTTTCAGTGGAAAACTCGGTAAGTTAAATTATTTACTTACCAGATTTACAAACAAAAGCAGTTCTTAACCCTAAAACCAGAACAGGTCAGAAGCAAAATTAACTCCTGACCTGCGATTTTTCTGGTGCCCCCGGGCGGATTCGAACCGTCGACACCCGCTTTAGGAGAGCGGTGCTCTATCCCCTGAGCTACGGAGGCATGTTGTATTAGTGTAGCAGATTTACGCCGCTGTAATGCAGCGTATACCCACTCTTCGAAGTTGCGGTGGAACAGCCCTCCGGAAAGTGCGTCCCACTATCCAGGCAAATTCTGGGTCAGACTTTCCCCATGAGACCTCGCTGGGAAACTGTGACCCAGAATTTCGGCTCGAAACGGGACACGGTTTCCCAAACGACCCCGTTCCGGAAACTACATCCCGGAATCGACGCTCGAACTGGGATGCACTTTCCCGATCGAGCCACATGGGAGACTGCGCCCCACTTTGAGGGGGCGCTCTTTAATGACTAGTTGCCTTTGTGGAAAAGGTTTTTGATAACGGAGGGGATGCTCTTGGCGCCCTTGGCCGTCACATCGATAAAGTCGGGCGAACGAACGAGCCTGTCCTCGTCAATGTACTTACGCACCGCGCGAAGCGTTTCCTTGTCATTGCGCGTCGAAAACGTAAAGTGGCCATTCTCTTTGGTAAAGATGGCAAAACGCGTAATCTTCTTGGTGCCGCGCAAAACCTCGGCGGCAATATAGTCGACCTCGTCCCACGGGATTTGGATATAATCCTCGGGATTACGCTCGTTATAGTACTCAAACGCCTTATTGCCCACCATCACGTTACCGTGACTGGTAAGCCCCATCAGGCAGGTTGCCGGCGTTGCCAGATCGACCGTGCTGTTCTGAGATTGCGCCATACGCGCCTCGCCCTCCAATAAAAACAATCGGACCGCATCCAGTGTACCCACCGGGTGCGGTCCGTTTCAATGGCTCAAAAGCCCTTGCCTAGCAACTCTCGGTCTTAAGCCGAAGCGTGCTTACATGAAGCCGCAGACGCGACCGATGATGCCGACGGCGAAGAGAGCCAGGATGATGACGATCGGGCTGACCTTCTTCTTGAGGAGCTTGCAGACCAGAAGGGTCAGGCACACGGCGGCAAGGCCGGGGATGAGCTGATCGAGGTTGGCCTGAAGCGTGGTGACCTTCACCGGGTCGAGTGCGTTGGCACCGACAGAGCTGTACATCGTCAGTGCCTGCTTGATGCCCTCAGAACCGGCGGGCAGGTTGGCCCAGTCGATATAGGCGCCAGCAGACTGCGTGACCTTGGAGACGACCGGGGTGAAGGAGATGGACACCCAGCGCTCGACCAGGGCGCCGATGATGAACATACCCAGGATGGAAGCACCCTCGGTGACCTTGCCCATCAGACCGCCGGAGAGGTCCTTGGCGATGGAGGAGCCGACCTTGTAGCCAAACTCCTGCGTGTACCACAGGAAAGCGTAACGGATGATGTTCCACGCGAAGAAGAACAGCAGCGGACCGGCGATGCTGCCGGACAGGGCCAGGGAAGCGCCCAGTGCGCCCAGAATCGGGCGAAGGGTGAACCAGAAGGCGGGGTCGCCGACGCCGGCGAGCGGGCCCATCATACCGACCTTGACGCCCTGAATGGCGACATCGTCAATCGGAGCACCGTTGGCGCGCTCCTCCTCGAGGGCGAGGGTAACGCCAATGACGGGGGCGGAAACATAGGGGTGGGTGTTATAGAACTCCAGGTGGCGCTTAAGAGCGGCAATCTGGTCATCCTTGCTGGTGTAGAGCTTCTTGATCGCAGGGATCATTGCGAAGCACCAGCCGCCGTTCTGCATACGCTCGTAGTTCCACGAGCCCTGAAGGAACTGATGACGGAAGCAAACCTTCTTACGGTCAGCCTTGGTGAGCTGAATCTTGTTCTCTGCCATATGTATCACTCCCCTCCTACTCGTAATCGTTCAGAATGTCGCCGAGCGGGTCACCGGAGCCACCGCCCATGCCGCCACCCTGCTTGGCCAGATCCTTAAGGCCAAGGTAGATGAGGGCAAGGGAGATGCCGATGAGGCCAAGGGCGATCAGCGTGAGCTGAGGGATGGCAGCAAGGACAAAGCCGAGGATGAAGAACGGCCAGGTCTCCTTGGTGGCCATCATGTTGATGACCATGGCGTAACCGACGGAAGCGACCATGCCGCCGCCGACAGCCATGCCGCCGGACAGCCAATCGGGCATAGCGTTAAGCGCGTTGGTAACGGCCTCGGCCGGGATGATGCACAGAAGTACTGCCGGGATGGCGATACGAACACCCTGCATGAGGATGCCGGCGTACTGCCAACGCTCGATGCCGGCGAAGTCGCCCTTCTCGGCGCAGGCGTCCATGCCGTGAACCATAGCGGTAGCCAGGGTACGGCAGATCATGGTCAGGAACAGACCAGCGACCGACAGCGGGACGGCGACGGCGATGGCGGCGGTAACGGCCTTGGCCGAATCGGTGGCGCCACCGTTGAGGGCGAGCACCATGATGATCGAAGAAGCGACCGAGGCCAGAGCGGCGTCAGGCGCGACGGCGGCGCCGACGTTAGCCCAGCCAAGGGCCATCATCTGGAGCGAACCGCCCAGGAGGATGCCCTCCTGAAGGTGACCGGTTACGAGACCGATAAGCGTGCATGCCACGAGCGGCTGATGGAACTGGAACTCATCCAGAATGCCTTCCATACCGGCAAGCAACGCGACAATCGCAACAAGCAGAATAGTGATTGCAGACATGTATCGGACCCTCCTTTACTATGCTTGAGCGGCCAGTTCGGCCTTAGCTTTCTTCAACATGGCGTCGAGATCCTCGGAGGAATCCGAAGGAACCTTGCGGACCTCGAACTTGACGCCCTTGGCCTTGAGAGCCTCGATGGTCTTGACATCGTCATCGCCCATAGCGACAGCGTTAGTGACGACGACCTTGCCCTTGGAGTGGGCCATGGAACCGATGTTGGCTTCCTTGATGTCGACGCCGGCCTCGATGGCCCTGAGCAGATCCTGCGGGTTCTCGAACAGCAGCATCGCCTTGGTGTCGCCAAAGCGCGTGTCCTTGACGACCTCGGCCATCTTCTTGATAGGCACGACGTTGGCGTGGACTCCCGGAGGGGCAGCCTGCTCGATCATGGTCTTGCGGAGCTCGTCGTGAGCAACGCCGTCGGAGACCACGATGATGCGGTTGGGGTTGATCTGCTTGGTCCACGTGGTGGCCACCTGACCATGCAGCAGGCGCGTGTCGATACGGACGTGGGCGATCTTGATGTGCCCGTCGCCGATCACCGTTCCCGGAGGAATGGCACCCGCAGGAGCAGCGGCGGCCGCAGCCGGCTTCTTCTCCTCGGGCTCCAGAGACTCGGGCTTGACGCGCACGCCGGCCTTAGCCTCAGTCACGAGATGTTTTGCGATCGCATGTGCAGTGTTCTTTGCGTCAAAGCGCTGAGAATATGCCTCGATGAGCATAGGCAGGTTGACACCGGTGACGATAGCCCAGGAATCGTGGCCCTCGATGAGCCCGCTGATCTGGTTGAACGGCGTGCCGCCCCACAGATCAACGAGGAAGAGCACCTGCTCCTGGTCCTCGAAGGAAGCGATTGCCTCCTCGACCTTGGCACGGAAGTCGTCGGGGCCCATGCTCGGCTCGAGCGAGACCACGGCAACAGACGGCTGATCGCCAAAGACCATCGAGCCCGTCTGCTTGATTCCAGCCGCCAAGTCACCATGGCTAGCAAGAACAATACTTACCATCACATAACCTCCTTTTTGTCTACGTAATTCCTACACGACAGTTATGGAGTATAGCTGCAAATACAGCAGAATTGTTTGAAAAACTGCAAAAGGTAGCATTATTTGTTTAAACGTCTTAATTTGTTACAAGTTGATTACATTCCAGTATTTTGGCTGATTTGCTGCTGAGGATTGATAGCTGATCTATTTACATGACCGAATTGAGCACGCTGTTCATTATTGCCGGTTTTAAACAGACACAAATGTGCTCGCGTTGAGGCTATTTCGTTTAAACAGATGGTGCTTGACTAATGGTAAGAAATATGCTCTAGCAAAGTAGTCGTTAGGGACGTTCTTTAATGACTAGTCGTTTAAGAACGTCCCCAACGACTAAGTTAGGCGATGTGGAGGGGGTTGGCGGCGTCGACGGCATCGGGGGCATCGGATAGGCCGTCGGGGGCAGCGTCTGTCGGGTCCTCGTCGGGGGTCTCGATCTGCTTGATCATGACCTCCTGGCCCTGCAGCAGATAGGTCTCGCCGCTACCGCAATGGGGGCAGGTCTTGCCGTGCTCGACCGTCGCGTAGTCGCAGCCGCACGCCTCGCAATGCGTCACGGCCTCGACAGGCTCCACAATAAGCTCCGCGCCCTGCGTGATAGGCTTTTTATCTGCCGCCCAGCGCCAAGCATCAAGCAGCAGATCGGGAACGACGCCCGAGACCTCGCCCAGGAGCAGCGTCACGCTCGAAACGCGACTCACGCCATTGGCGCGCGCCACATTCTCGACATCGCGAATGATGTGATAGACGATTCCTAATTCATGCACTTTTTCTTCCGCCGTTCTAACGAACGGCGGTCGACTTGACGCTGCGCGAGCCCCAGACGGACGATCTGCCTTTCAATCGTCGGGCATGGGCAAAAGCCCTATGCCCTCCTCTTTCAAGGCACCTCGCCACGCCTGGGACTCGCTCGCTGTCCAACCGTTCTCTACGCCGTTCTCTTGTTTGTTGCGTTTTTTATTTCTTCCCAAATTTGATTTTGATCGCACGCTTCAAAGCGTACTTGCCGAGGCTGGGGAGCTTTTGCTCGTATTTGACCATCGTGGAGCACTCGGGGCGGTCGCGATCCAGATGGATGGCGTCAAACGCGCACTTGGTGGTGCACAGGCCGCAGCCGATGCACTTGTTGGGGTCGACGATCGAGGCACCGCAGCCCAAGCAGCGAGCGGTCTCGGCGCGCACCTGCTCCTCGGTAAAGGTCTCGACGTACTCGCTAAAGGGCGCAGCCTTCTCGCGCTCGCGGTCGACACGTGCCACCTCGCGGCTTGCGTTGTCATAGCTCTCAATCACAACATCGTCGCGGTCAAGCGCGGTGTAGCGGCGCTGGTTGCGGCCGATGGTGAGCGTGGAGCCCGGCTGCACAAAGCGATGGATGGACACGGCGGCCTCGTGACCGGCGGCGATGGCGTCGATAGCAAAGCTGGGACCGGTGTAGACGTCGCCGCCCACAAAGATGTCGGGCTCGGCGGTCTGGTACGTCTGCGGATCGGCAAGGGCACCCTGGCTGCGGCCGAGCTCCACCTTGGAGCCAGCCAGCAGGTCGCCCCACACAATGGACTGGCCAATCGACATGACGACACGGTCGGCATCGACACGGCGCAAGTCGTTCTCGTCATACTCGGGCGCAAAACGGCCCTCGTCGTCAAAGACACGCGTGCAGCGCTTAAAGGTGATACCGCACACACGACCGGCCTCGTCCAGGTGAATCTCCTTGGGGCCCCAGCCGCAGCTAATGTGCGCGCCGTCCTCAATGGCCTCGCGACGCTCCTCCTCGCTGGCAGGCATCTTGACCTCGCTCTCCAGGCAGAACATCTCAACGTGCTCGGAACCCAGACGGCAGGCGTTGCGCGCGACATCGATGGCCACGTTGCCGCCGCCCACCACGATGGTGCGCCCGGGCAGCGCGTCGATCTTGCCGCTGTTGACCTCGCGCAAAAAGTCGACGGCCACGGTCACGTCCTCGGCATCCTCGCCCGGAATACCGGCAAGGCGGCCACCCTGGCAGCCAATGGCCACGTAAAAGGCTTTAAAGCCCTGCGCGCGAAGCTCGTCGAGCGTCACATCGCGACCGACCTCCACGCCATAGCGGAACTCGGCGCCCATCAGGCGAATGACCTCGACCTCGGCCTCGATAACGTCCTTCTGCAGCTTAAAGCTGGGAATGCCGTAGGTGAGCATGCCGCCCGGGCGCTCGTTTTTCTCGAACACGACGGGCTTGTAGCCCTTCTCGGCCAGATAGAAGGCGCAGGACAGACCGGCCGGACCGGCGCCGATGATGGCGATCTTCTGGTCGAAGCCGCCGGCACGCGTCGGGGTCACCACAGGTGGGACATAGCGAGTCGCGGCATCCAGATCGCGCTGGGCGATAAACTTCTTGACCTCGTCGATGGCCACGGCCTCGTCCACGCGACCGCGGGTGCAGGCATCCTCACAGCGGCGGTTGCACACACGGCCGCAGATAGCGGGCAACGGGTTCTCGCGCTTGATGAGCGCCAACGCCTCGTCATAGCGGCCCTGCGCCGCGAGCTTCAAATAGCCCTGAACGGCAACGTGCGCGGGGCAGGCCGTCTTGCAGGGAGCGGTGCCGGACTCATGCGTCTCGATACGGTTGTCGTTGCGGTAGTTGGGCGACCACTTGGTGTGGTCCCACTTGGTGGCATCGGGCAGCTCCTGGCGCGGATACTCGGGCACCTGTCCGCCAGCCTTTTTGCTACAGAGCTTCTGGCCCAGTTTGGCGGCGCCGGCCGGACACACCTCAACGCAGCGACCGCAGGCCACGCACTTGTCCTTCTCGACCTTGGCGACGTAGGCCGAGCGCGACAGGTTGGGCGTGTTGAACAGCTGCGAAGTGCGCAGGGCGTAGCACACGTTGACGTTGCAGTTGCAGATGGCGAAGATTTTGTTCTCACCGTCGATGTTGGTGATCTGGTGCACAAAGCCGTTGTCCTCGGCCTGGCGCAGGATGTCGTAGACCTCCTCGCGCGTCACATAATGGCCGCGGTCGGTCTCGACCACGTAGTCGGCCATATCGCCCACGGCGATGCACCAATCGGCCGGGTCGTCGGCGCAGCCCTCTCCCATCACGCGACGGCTCGCGCGGCAGCTGCAGGTGCTAGCGGCATACTTACCTTCGTATTTGTCGAGCCAATGCTCGATATGCTCGATCGGCACCGAGGTGCTCGCGGCATCGATGGCCTTCTCGACCGGAATGACATGCATGCCGATGCCGGCACCGCCGGGCGGCACCATCGGCGTGGCCTTGGACAGCGGGCCCTTGGATGCCTGCTCAAAAAACTTGGCGTAGACCGGGTGCTCCTCGAGCTGGCTCACGCGCATGTTGAGGAACTCGGCAGAACCCGGCACCAGCATGGGCAGCACCCACTGCTTGGCGCGCTCGGGGTTTTCCCAGTTGTACTCGAGCAGACCCGTGTAGCTCATGTCGTCGAGCATCTTCTCGATATCGGCTTCGGGCATGCCGGTGAGCTTGACCATCTCGGGCAGCGTATAGGGACGGCGCATCTTCATCTTGCAGAGCACTTCGGCCTGCTCGTCGGTTGCGGCCTCGGCAAACGACCAGTACTCGTAGCCCAGCAGCTCATCGCGATGCAGCAGGCGGTTGGTGCAGTGCTCGCACAGTTTGACGATGGCCTCGCGCGGATGCTCCGGCAGCGGCGGCACGAACTCCGAACCGATATCGGGCTCGGTGTAGCTAATTCCCGGTCCGTTGAGAATCATGGTTGTCCCTTCTCTTGCCACAGCCCGGCGAGGCCGCGGCACCCCTCTTCTTACGGGTTCGACATGCCCCCACGCCGTTCACCCGTTATTGTTGACATTGTGTCAAAAACAGTATTGACGAACCGTCAACAATATTCAAGACTGTTAGGCGAACGGTCGGGCCCGAACGGATGAAAGGCGGCAAACACATGAGCGATAACACGGCGAATATCTCTGTTGCCGACACCGTCCCCGCACCCGACAGCGCGGCAAAGCGCCTGACGGGCGACGAGCGCCGTCGCGAGATTCTCGCCGCCGTGCGCGACGTGAGCTCCGAGCTGGGCGTATCCCATCTTTCGGTATCGGCCGTGACCAAACGGGCCGGCTGCACGCGCTCACTGTTCTACCACTACTTTGCCGATATGGACGCCGCCGTCACCGCTGTTATGGACGAGGCGATCGACGGCTTTATCTCCGAGCTCGAGCAGTGGAACGCCAGCCGCACGGTTGGCGACATCGAAGGCGCGCTCGACACCGTCGCTCCACTCTTTAAGCGTCTGGTCGTGAGCGGCCACGAGCTGCCGAGCACGCTCACCTCGAGCAGCGGCGCGCTCTACGGCGGCTTTCTGCACAACGTGGTCCAGCGCGTGGCGCAATACATTTGCGACACCACCGTGGTGGACTTTGTCGCCCATCACGACCTGCGCATCGACCATGTTTACGAGACGTTCTACACCCTCATCATGGGACTGTTGATGTATATCCGCACGCACCCCGATGTGCCCGACGAGACGGTCAAGGAGATTATCGCCTCGACGCTCCACATCGAGGGCTACACCGCCAAGTATCCCGAGCGCAAGCCCAGGAACTGACGACATTTTGCCAAACTGCCCGCGACGGAAGAGGGGACGCGGGCGCATGAAAGGAGAGCAGCATGCTGTTCGATGTTTGGGGTAGCGATACCCTTATCCACTGGGTCGGCTGGGCGATGGTCTTTATCGGCCTGATCGTGCTCAACGAGGTCGGCCGCCGCACCAAGCTGGGCGCGGCAATCATCTTTGGCGTAGCTCCGCTTGCCATGACCATCTACTGCGTCGCCATCGCCATCGGTGTCTCACAGGGCGCCGAGTGGGCGCTCACCAACCCCACCCGTGTGTACCAGAACAGCTGGTTCCACTACGCCAAGGTATACGCGGCGCTGGCCGGTTGCTGGGGCTTCATTGCCATTAAGTATCAGTGGGGCAAGATCGGCAAGGCGCATTGGTTCCGCGCGTGGCCGTTTGTGATCGTTGCCATCAACATCATGATCGCCGTCGTATCCGACTTTGAGAGCGCCTATCACTTCTTTGTCCTGGGCGAGTCCACCTGGGTCACCTCCGAGGGCGCCACGCAGCTTGCCGGCTGGAACAACGTGTTCAACGGCATCGCCGGTATCATCAACATCTTCTGCATGACCGGTTGGTGGAGCGTCTACGCCTCCGAGGATCAGACTGACATGCTGTGGCCCGACATGACCTGGGTCTACATCATCGCCTACGACATCTGGAACTTCTGCTACACCTACAACTGCCTGCCCACCCACTCCTGGTTCTGCGGCTTTGCGCTGCTGCTGGCGCCCACCGTCGCCGCCTTTATCTGGAACAAGGGCGGCTGGATCCAGAACCGTGCCTTTACGCTGGCCATTTGGTGCATGTTTGCCCAGGTGTTCCCGTACTTCCAGGAGGAGTCCATCTTTGTGACCCACTCCACGCTCGACCCCGGCGCCGCTACCGCGGTCTCGATCGCTGCACTGATCGCCAACGTCGCCGCAATCATCTACATCGCCTACCGCGCCAAGAAGCTCGGCCGCAATCCCTACAAGCAGGATGTCTTTGAGGGCACCAGCGATTGGGAGAAGGCTACCGCTCGCCGCGCCAAGGTTGATTACGCGCACGCCGAGTAACGTGCCTGACGCAAACATCGTTTGAGCACGAAGCGGCGTAGCCGGCTCCGCGCAACTCAACGCATTGCAGAGCCCCCCGGAATGTGATTCGTTCGCGTTCCGGGGGCTTTTTGCTGCCGCGAGGATGCGGCTGAACGATGTGCTCGGGTTAAATCGGATCTTATATTTCGCATTCGCTTTATATGGCTCCATTTTTGGGTACAGTGTTGAGCCGATATTGCATTGGGGGATATATGAGCGATGAGATGTGTGGCCGCGAGGATGCGGCCCAGGATGCGGAAGCATGTGCCGAGGCCCTGGAGAGCCTTGACCGGATTGCGCTAGACGAGCTCTCGTTTAGCGATTCGGCCGTCGACACGCAGGACGAGGCGCACGAAGACAGCGACGCCAAAGACGCTCCTGACGAGGCCGAAGCCGAAGAGGACGATAGCAAGGACGATGACCAGCCGGAATCCGACTCGGGAGAAGAGACCGTCCTGCTTGGCAGCTTGCCTGCCGACGACTCGCTCACCCGCGAGCTTCCCGGCCTGGGCTCTGCGCCTGCCGTGGACGAGACCATCGCCATGGGCGATATTCCCCTACCGTCCGTTCCTTCGGCACGCGAGGCCGAGGTTCGCCATCGCAAGATGTCGCCCAAGCGCCGCAATCTAATGGTCGCCGGCGCTGTGGCCGTTGCGCTTGTCGCCGGCGGCGCAGGCTACGCAGCCTGGAACGGATACCGGCAAGAGCAGGCTGCCATCGCCGCCGCCAATGCCCACACGATGATGTCGGTGCAGATTGGTGTACATGCCGCGGGGCTCGACTGTTCCACCGGCTCCAAGATTCCCGTACAGGTGAGTGGCCAGGATTCTGACGGATCCTCCGTAAGCGAAACACTCTATGTTGACGAGCACGGCCGTGGCATCAAACTGCTACCCGGTGACTACACGCTCTCCGTTGCCGCCTCCCCCATCGCGTCCGACGGCACCGTCTATACCGTGCCGACCACCAAGGCGCAGGTCACGATCAAGAGCGACGGACAGGACCTAAGCAGCCAGGCCGCCTTTAAGCTCAAGGTGCCTTCGGCCGACACGGTAACCGACGACCAGATCGATGCCGCCGCCAAATATGCCGAGGAGGGAGGCGCGAGCTCCGCCGCCACCGCCAAGGTGCTCCAGCAGGCGGCAACCGCGCGGCGCGACGCCGCCGTCAATGCCGTGAGCGCGCAAAAGGCACAGGCGGCCCGTGATGCCGACGCCCGTCACAAGGCAACCGACCTCTACCAGCTCGATATCCCCGTCGAGTGGTACGGCAAGGTCGAGACTTGGCAAAATGGCAGCACGCTATGCATCTATCTTGCCGGCGACAGCGATACGCCGATTGTGACGCTCGTCGCAGTGCGCGAGGGCGAGAGCTTTACGCCCGATGAGGGCGATACGGTTTTGGGTGCGGCCAACCTAGGCAACGGTTATACCGTCTACGCCAGCGGCCCCGTCTATCCGTACGTGGTGCCCCAGACCATCAACGGACGGACACAGAATCCCGTGTCGACCTACCCCATGGACACGGCCATTGAGCTTGTCGAGCTTACGACCGGCAACCGCTATACCTATAGCCAGATCAAGAACGTACTGGTCGGCAAAGACGGCAAGGCCGACGCTGCCACCAAACTCGAGACCGACTATCTCGCCCAGATTCTCCTGCCGAGCATCAAGGCCCAGGACTAGCCTGGCGCAGCAAGGTGCTCCCCAACTGTGATGAAGGAGCCAGGAGGTCCTGACCCCACAGGTCCATAGATGATTAGGCAAGGAGCCACTTCCATGCGGGCATAACGTGTACCACACCGTGCTCGCATGGAATATCGGTCTGTTCATCCATGGTAACGATTGCCGACTCGCCAAGATCGAACTGGGCCATCGAGGCATCAAGCGCGGCAATTTCGCGCTCGCGCGTTTTCTCACTTGCCATATCCGCACTCACCTGAATCAGGCTATAAGCCCGCATGAGAAGCGCGTCCCCAGCCACAAAGTCCACCTCATGGCTTTTGCTCTTCTCTTTGATTAGCAGGCGGCAGACAGAGCCGGTCCTCACCGCGGGAGTCCTTCTTCTGAGCGCATTGAACACTGCGGTCTCGAGCCTCTGGCCCTGGTCCAATGCCGATGCGGGAGAGAATGCTCCAAACATCGCAGGGTCGACAGCGTAGACCTTAGACGCAGACCGCATGTTATTTGCCAGTGAACGCGTGAACTCCGGCACAGAAAATAACAGGTAGGCGTCCTCATAATACTCAAGTAAATCGCTGAGCGAATTACGACTGACGGGTATCTGTCTGCTCTTGAACTCGTTGTACACTTTGTTCACTGACAGCTCTCGTCCCGAAGATGCCATACACCGCGTCAAGAACAGCGATGCCAGGCGAGGGTTCTTAACGTCGTAACGTTCAACGACGTCCATGGCGACCGTTCGCGAAGCATATTCCTGTAGCAGCTGAATCGCGTCTGCAGGCGTCTGCTCAAGTGTCGCGATGAATCCCCCTTGTTCAAGATACCCGATCAGATGATGTCGAAGCAGCGCTGCATCGCTCGGGGAAAAGGTCGCATCTGGCTCGGGAACGCTCCCCGTCTTATATCGAACGTATTCCGAAAAACTCAACGGAAAAAGCTCTCGCACAAGAGAACGACCCCTGAACTCGCTCTTAAGTTCCGAGGACAGCATCTTAGAAGAAGATCCCGTCACATAGACGGTCGCTTTCTCCGTATCGACTACACGCCGCAGAAACGCACCCCATTCGGGAATTTCTTGGATCTCGTCAAAGAAAATGTAAGCGCCCTCGGTTCGAGCAGCAGGATACAGCGCATAGAACGTGTCGAGCACGTCCGCCAGCAGCGATGGCTCATACGGGCGCAAGCGCTCATCCTCAAAATTAAAGTAAAGCATCCGGTCAAGCTCGACGCCCCGGCCCCGAAGCCGCTGCATCTCCTGATACAGGCGATACGTCTTTCCACAACGGCGGGCCCCCACAACCACATTTACGATGTTGTCGCGCTTTGGCTCCTGTGGGTTTCCCAGATCAAGGTCTCGCTCAAAGACCTGTGGAACCCCCTGCTGTTCAAAGTCCTTTATTTTCTGGGCCACCAAGTCGTTGAATGCCATGATTCTCCAATCTTGCTTATATGCTAATCAAGATTATATCGATTCTTGATTAGCAGATAAGTAAGATTGTGTGAAGCTTGATTAGTAGTTAAGCAAGTTTTTCACTGTCGAATTGCCCGGGTGATCACATGCCTCGGATGGCTACAAAACAGTTGAGGGGTCAAATGCTCCCGTTAGAGCCGTGATAAAAATTAACTAGGAACATTTGGCCCCCTCAGTCCTGCAGGGTATTGTAAAGTGCGGGGCTAGATCAGGCCGAAGTGTTCCATGGCCTGGGCGACGCCGTCGTCTGCACAGGGGACCGCGACGTAGTCGGCGGCCTCGCGCACATGGGGTGCTGCCTGGCCCATCGCCACGGCAACGTCCGCGGTCTCAAAGAGAGACAGATCGTTCTCGGAATCACCGAAGGCAAAGACACGCGCCGGCGCCGCACCCGCCGCAGCAGTGAGCTCCGCGAGCAGGGCCCGGGCCCCAGCACCTTTGGACACCCCGGGCATGACGAGCTCGTGGCTCCCCTCGCCCACGTTGTAGTAGCCGAGCTCCTCCATCAAAAAGTCGCTCGCCCGGTAGGCCCCGTACGCCTCGTCGACAAAATCGACCTTGGCAAACCGCAGGTCGGGCTTGGTACTACGCATCTCCTCGAGGTCGCACGCCACAGGACCCCAGTTGTAGAGGCTCCCACCGCTCGCGTTGAGCTCCAGGCAGAGCTCCGTCCCCTCAAAAAAGGCGGGCATCCCCACGCGGAGCATCTCCGCTACCATGCGCTCGAGCACCGCGCGCGGAAAGCAACAGTCGAGGATAACCTTGCCGTCGAGCACCACGTGCGCTCCGTCGAGCGAAACATATCCGCGAAACGGGAGGTTGTTGAGCAGCTGGTCGATCCCCACCCGGGCGCGTCCAGTCGAGAGAATCGGAATGCCGCCGCGCTCGGCGAACTCCTCCACGGCGCGCACCACGCGCTCAGTGGGAAAGCTGCCGGGGCCCGTTACGGGATCGCGGCACACCAACGTCCCGTCAACGTCGAAAAACGCAACGACCGGACCCTTCTCTAAGCGCACCCCACCGGCGCTCACAGCTGCTCCCCATAGGACGCGAGCATCTGCTCGGTCCAACCCTTGGGCATCTGAGTCACGTAGCTCTCGTAGCTCGAACCACCATAGGTGTGGGCGGCGACAAAATAGCCCTGGTAATCGTTGGCGTAGCCGATGATCACCGGATGCTTGCCCGTCCCGTCGAACGCACCCTTGACGATGGCGCCTAGCTCGCTTGCAAGCTCGCCGGGGAAGGTCGTGAACACCACCGAGCCAAAGTCGAGCGTCGTCATCGCAACGGTGAAGTCCATCTCGTGGCGCTGGAGCTGCTGCTCGAGCATCTCCTTCTCGGTATCGGCGAGTTTCTTCTCGTCAAACGTGGGATTGTTGGCGAGCACCTCGAGCACCTCGTCAAGCTGCGCCTGGTACTGCGGGTAAAAGTCCTCGTTGTTGTAGTGGACATGGTGCTCAAACCGCGAAACCTTGGGCGCAGCGAGCTCAATGGGCTCAAAGGCGCCCTTCATGATCTCGCCCGCGATGCCGTTGCTCACGCGGCGGAGCTCCGCAAAGTCGTTGCCCTGGCGGAACTGTCGGTTGCCCAAATCGCCCGAGGCGCCGGTAAAGATATACGGCACGCAGCCGATCCAGTCCGCAAGCTTGTCGCGCACGCCTCCCTGCACGTCGGTCGTGAGCAGGCGGTTGGTGGGGCCGACCACCGTGGCATGGCAGTTGAAGTTGAGCATCGCGCCCAGCGTCTTGCCGCCCTCAGCCACAAAGCGCAGCACCAGGGCCTCATCGTCAAACGGCAGGTCGGCATCGTTGCGGTTGGAATACCAACCGCGTACGTGCCTCGTGAGCATCTCGGGCGCGGCGTCGACGAGCTCCTCATCCAAACCCGTCGCCGCCTGCAGCACCAGCCCCGTGACCAGCTCGACATAGCCGGGCGTGGTGGGGATGCCCATGGCGCCCGCGCCCTCAAAGCCGTTGGCGCACGAGTGCGAGTGGATGGAGTTGATCACGATGTTCTCGCTCGCGACCCCAAGCCCCGCGGCGAGGCCCTCGCGCATCGCGCGGGTCGTCTGGGCCGTGAGGATGCACACGTCGATCGATACAAAGAGCGACCGTGTGCCCTCGACCTCGAGCAGGAGCAGCGTCGCACGCGGCGTATCGTGCACGCCCGTCGCCGGCTGCTTGCGGATGGGATGGATATAGCCCTCCATCCAAAACGTGCCCGCGGGAGTGATATCGACAGATATGCTTGCAGCCTTCATGGCTCTCCTTTCAAAAAAGCCCGAGACGCACAGGGCGCCCCGGGCATGCAGTGCAGATATTGTTCGCTATGCGACCACGTAGCGGTACGTGTCGCCCATCGGCACAAACGTGGCCGGGATTTCGCTCGTCCCCAGAGCCTCGGGCAGCCAGTTGACCATGTACTCCATACCGGGCTCCTCCAGGTTGAAGTGCCCGATGGTGATGGCGCACCGGTTTTGGCCGAGCATGCCAGAGTCGCGGATGTACTCGCACGTGGTGAAATCGATGAACTCCATCGTCATAAGGCAGTCGTTGGCCTCGGCATCGGTGCGATTGATTTCGGCGGTATCGCTCTTGGCGTCGCCGGTCACATGCATCGGGACGCGAACGCTCTTGACGCGTGCGTGCGGGTCGCCGGTAATACGTGTGCCGTTGAGGCCGAGCTTGTGCACGAGCTCCTGCGCGAGCTCCGTGGCGTCTGTCTCGGGGATCTGGTACTCCAGGCAAAAGCCCTTGTCCTCGCCCATGCGGTAGTCGAGCCAGCCGAGCTTATCGGCCAGGCCGTAGAAGATGCCGTCTGCCAGAGCACCGTCCGCGTCGATGGGCACGCGCGAGTGGATATAGTCGTGGCAGCGCCAGACGGCACCGCCCCACTCGTCGAGCAGGGTCTTCTTGGCCTTGAACGTTACGGTATCGCCCACCACGTCCTGATGGTCGCCATGGTTCCAAAAAAGTGCCTCGTGGCTGATGATCAGGTTGGCGCCAAGCTCCTGAGCGCGGCGGATGATATCTGCCGTGGGCCAGATGCAGGTAACGATGCCCGTGCACTCGGTGTCGGTAGCGCCGTAGAGCACCTGGTCACGCGTAGTCGCGTCGTCGATTGCCTTGCCGGTAAACGAGTCCACGCCTGTCGAGAAGTCCTTGACGTGTTGGATAACCTCGCTGATGAGCATATGAATCTCCTTTTGGAACTAAATGACCAACCGCATGTGCCGTCTGAGCGGCAGATGCTACTCGTCGTCCTCGTCGTCCTCGACCTGGATGGTGTTGAGGAGTTTGATGGACTGCCCGGCCATGTCGATCGCGTTCTGGATACCCTCGGCCGTGAGCGGCGCAGGTGCCAGGCAGAGCTCCATCGCCAGGACCACATTGACGCCCGCCACCACAAAGACGTTGGGGGCCACGTAGGGCAGAAACTTCTGATTGACACTGCCTGCCAGGATGTCGGTCAAAACGAGCACCTCGTCGTCGGGAGAAATCGCGTCGAACACGGTCTCGACCTGCGGCTCGAGCGGCGTATCGTCCACGTACGCGCAGATCACGTGAAAGTCGCACTTGGCGCCCAGAAACTCCAGCGTATCGGCCAAGCCCTGAGCAAATTTATGGTGCGACGCAAGGATTACCTGCCTCATGAGCCAACTCCTTATGTAGTAGCGGGAGTGAACCCCGCTAAACAAACCGTTCCATGGCACCCGCCGCGCACAAGCGTGTAAGGAGACGTGCAGGGCGGGTGCGGTGGAACGGTTCGCTCAAATCAGATACGAACCGTAACACCGGGGCCGTGGGATGGCGCCCACAGCCCCGTCGGCGGTCGGGGGAAGCCACCGACGGAGGAAAAGTGAAGGAACTTAGGCGGCCAGGATACCGAAGGCGGCGCAGACGCAGCTCACGGCAAGGATACCAAGGATGATCCAGTTGAGCTTGACGCCCTTCTTGATCAGTTTGTAGACCACGACGGCCAAGAGCAGACCCAAGATGTTGGGGAAAATCTGGTCGAGCACGCCCTCCTGGATACCGAGCGAGATCTCGCCGTACTGGAACACGAGGGGCGTGGTGAGCTTGACGGAGCTGTAGATCAGCGAGCCGACCACGGTAAGGCCGAGGATGGAGGCGGCGTCGGTGAGGACGTTGAGCTTATCGCCCATCTTGGTCACCACGGAAGCGCCCGCCTTGTAGCCCTGGACGTAGTTCTGCATACGCCAGAAGTACAGGGCGGCCCAGACCGCCAGCCACAGGAGGATGCCAACGGGGCTTCCCTGCTGGGCCATATAGCCGGCGATGGAGCCGAGGATCGTCATCGGCAGGATCCAGATAAAGACGTCGCCGATACCGGAGATGGGGCCCATGAGGCCGACCTTGAGGTCGTTCTCGGCATGGATGCCGTTAAGGTGGCCCTTATCCTCCATGGCGAGGCCGGCACCGAGAAGCAGGCCCGAGACGGGAGGCGTGGCGTTGAACACGCAGTCGAGCTGGTTCAGGATCGCGGTGTTGAAGGCGTCCTCGTCGTTGCCGTAGATCTTGCGAAGCGCGTAGTAGGAGGCGAACATGGCGCACGGGGCGTTCTGCGTGGCGTAGGAGTACGAGACCGTATCCATCAGGCACATACGGCGCGAGCAGATCTTGAGGTCTTCGTCGGTAAGGACGGGCTCATAGGAGCCATCGGGGAGTTGTACGGGGGCTGGAGCCTCGTTGAAGTCCTTGAATTCCTTGGGCTTGAAGAAGTTACTCATCTTCGAGCTCGCCTCCATTCACGGTAGCGGCGGCCACGGGAGCGGCCTCAGACTTGTTGCGGAAGTACTCGATGGCCACGACAGCACCCAAGAGAGCGATGGGGAGCACGGAGAGGTTGAGGTAGGCAGCGAGGACATAGCCGGCGATAAGGAACGCGTAGAACTTGTTGACCGGCATGAAGGTGAGCAGGATCGCGAAACCGGTGACGGGCAGCACGCCTGCGGCGATGGAGAGACCGTCGGTGAACCACTGCGGCATGAAGGCGTTGATGGCCTCGACCGCCTGCTGGCCAAAGGCGAGCACGATGATCATGGGCAGAGCGCCCTGGAGGAAGAGCCACAAGTGCGAAAGGAAGCACGAGGCGAGCATCTTGTTGTACTCGCGCTTGACGGCATAGCCGCGAATGACCTTGAAGACCCAGGAGTTGTAGATCTTGAAGATGACGTCGAGCTGGACATAGAGCATGGCGACCACGACGCCGATCGCAAGGCCGACGGAGATGTCGCCGTTACCGGTGATGCAGGCCGTGACGGTCGCGACCATACCGGCCATGCCGTAGTCGGGGGCAGACGAGCCGCCCAAGCCCGCGGCGCCCATGGACATGAGCTGGATGGTGCCGCCGACGATGAGGCCCGTGTTGGGGTCGCCCAAGATGATACCGGCGAGCCAGCAGACGAGCGCGTGCATAAACGGGATCGCCTGGGTCGAATAGGCGTCGACCGCGCGGAATCCTGCCAAGAGGACGAGCAGGACAAACTGGAGCGCATTAACATCCATGTTTATCACCTTTCTTTACAGGGGAATGAACTCAGAGATGGGCACAGGCTTATCGGTGGTCATGTAGCGGACCTCGACCTTGGTGCCCGCGGCCGCGATCTTCTGGTAGACAGGGATGTCCTTCTCCAGAATGAAGGCGCGCCTGCCGGCCTGGACGCCCGGGGTGCCCTCGGGCGGGGTCTCCGTAAGCCCCAACGTGAGCACCGGGATCTTCTGCCCGGCCTCGATCAGATCTAGGAACGTCTGCGGGTCGCGCGCGATGGTAAACACCGTGTGGTTGTCGTACTTGCCGGCTTTGAAGTTGGTGAGGGCCTTCTCCTCGGTAATAATCGAGAGCGCCTGGCCCGAGGGCTTCGACAGCTTCATGGCCGCCTTGCGCACCTCATCGTTGGCCGTGGCGTCGTCGATGATCATCGTGCGCTGCGTGGCGTACGTGGGGCACCAGAAGCCCTGTACGATTCCGTGGAGCAGACGATAGTCGATTCGCCCTGCGACGATACTCATGTCCACCCTTCCTTTCCGTGTGCGGGCGCGGGCGCCCGCGTTTCTTTGAGAGGGCCGCCGCTGCAACCCTTGATCTCCTGCTGAAACCAAGATAGGCGGTCGCAGACCGGCGGGACGCGGCATCAAACAGAATCGACAGAGCGCCGCAAACCGCAACAGCCTTGCCACTCAAATGGACAAGATATTTGGTTTTCTCAACACTAGCCCTCGACACTCATCGCAACAGTGTCGAGGGCTTTACCAGGTTTGTGTCGGCTGTTCTACTCGTCTTCGAGAATCATGCCCGCTATCTCGACTTTCTTTTGCGCATCGGCCATGCTCACATGCAGCATGTGGTGCACGTATGCAATCTCCGACACAGGTATCTCGACACGGTAGCGTCGCGTCATGTCGATAAAGGCCTCGCGGAAGTTCTCGATAAAGTCCGCATGGTCGCGCTCAAAGGCCTCGGTGTCGGGGGCGGAGTCAACAAAATTCTTGGTCACCAGGCGCTCGATAAGACCGCACAGGTGCACGTAGACACCGATCTTGCGGCGCGCGTCGATATCCTCGCCCTGCAGCTCCGCCAAGCGCTTGACCGCGCGGTCGGCCTCGATGTAGAGCATCTCGGGGTTAAGGATCGTAATGGACTCGATCACGTTGCGAAGGGTCAGGTTGCGCAGGAGGTTGGCATGGAACTCCTGGACGCTCTCGGGGTCCACGAGCGGGAAGAGCGCCCGGTCGAGCGCGTCGGAGCTTCCCTCGTAGAGAATGTCCTCGAGCCCCACAAACGGCACCGACACGATGCCCGGGTCCATGGTGCCCACGACGGCGCGCACGCGGTAGTCGCTAAAGACCGGGGCGCCGTCGCCCTTTTGGGCGAGCATGGGGTAGTCGCAGGTCACGAGCTGCACCTCGGGCGTGCCGGGGAGGCTGTTCTGCACGATCTGGCGGATCTTGTCGGCTGCCTCGATACCCGACTCCGAGCAAAACGCCACGGCGTCGTTTTCGACCGAACCCCTCACCACGCTGTAGCTGGGCGCGAGCCCCGCCGAGGCGTGGGCGAGCACCTCGTCCAGATCGGCGTGGGCGATGAGCGCGCTTCCCACCTCGAGGGCAAGGCCGGTCGACACGTTGTTGACGATGTGGATGTCGCACGTCGTGAGCCCTGTAATGGCGTCGTTGATCTTTTCGAGCGAACCCATGTCCACCAGGATCGCCACCGTCTTGCAGTGCGAGTAGCGCGCGAGCAGGCGCGAGAGCTGCCCCACGATCTCGGTGACCTCCTGGTCGTAGGTCATGTCGATGGCCTCGAAGACATGCGTTCGCAGGATGCGGTCGGCGGCGTCGGCGATGCTCGTGGCGGTGGAATAGCCGTGGCACACCACCACGCCCAGGTAGTCGCGCGGGCCTCCCGTGGCGCGCAGGGCGTCCCCCACCTCGATAAAGAGCACCGTGCGTGAGAGCGCATCGAGCTCCATGCCGAGGGCTGTCTTGGTCTTGGCGGCGATTTCCTCCACAACGGTCGCCGTGCCGGGTTGGTTCTTCTCCAAAAGCGTCAGAGTCCGCTCCACGGCGTCCGCATTGGCGATCCGCCACTTGCTCAGGCCCGCACCGCCCCAGAGCTGCGTAAAGAGCGACTGCGCGATGGAGCGCGAGATCTTGCGCGTAAGCTCGATGCCGTAGGCGTGGTTCACCTGCTCGATCACGGGCGCGACCATCTTCTCGTAGGCGCCCACGCGCGGGTTGACGCTCTTGTTCTCAAAGTCGAAGTTCATGTAGTCGTCGTAGGCACGCACCGCCATGGTCGCGCTGGTAAAGAACTCGGTGAAGCTCACCTGACCGCGCTCGAGTGCCTCAACGGGGTCGACAATCTTTTGGAAAAAGCCCGTCACGCGCACGGACGGGTCGTTGACATCCTTGTCGCCGCTCACGAGCTGGTCGTCGTCGGGCTCGGGCGCCGTCTTGCCCAGCACGCTGGAGGGCAGATTGTAGGTCTGGATGGTGAGCGTCTCGTTCTCGCGGTTGAGATAGGCGCCCGCGCAGCAGTTGGTGATACATGAGCGGAGGCCGTCGATGTTGTCCTTGAAGTCGGCGTCGACGAGGGCGCGCAGGGCGCCGCGGCTTACCGCGATGTCGGCACCCACGCGACGGCCCTCGACGCGCAGGTAGTGCATCACAAAGAGCGTGCGCTCCTCGACGCTGCGCTCCGCCAGGCGCGGGAGCGTGACGGTGATGGGCACAAAGCGCGCGATACCCTTGACGATATCGCTGTCGGCAGGCAGGGCGGACGAGAGCAAGAAGCGGGCGGGAGGCACGTCCGACGTGCCGCGCGCGGTCTCGCCCGTAGGGTCGCCGGCACCGATGCGTTGCAGGATACGTTCACGCGCCACGCGGGGCAAGTGGTCGTAGCCGCTCAGGTAGATCACGCCGCCGTTGGCCTCTTTGACCGCACCACCAAAGCCGTCCGCACCAAAGATCTCGTACTCGACCTCTGTCGCCTCGACGGGTCGTTTGCAGTCGATGCGCACGTAGCGGGCCTGCGTCGGCAGAATCCCCGCATTGACGCCGTACTCAAAAGTGAGCTCGCTCATCATGCGCTTGCCCGTCCCCGGCTCGCCGATCAAAAGCGCCGGGAGCCCATGTGGCGGATAGCGGATGGCGCTCTTGAGGTGGTCGACGCATGTCCCGTACGTAAGGTCGAAGCCGATGGCCTTGTCAAAGTCCTCTTCTTCGTCGATGCCCGCAGCACCCAGCAGCTCGTCTATCGAGGCATATTCGGATTTATCGAACGCATGCCTAAAGTAGCGTTCGACGGAGTGGCGATGGAAATAGAGCACCGGGCGGGCGTTGACCTTGATAACGTCGCCCTGACGAACGAGCTCGTTAAGATACTGGCTCGCCAGACTGCGGCTCACATGGCATTCGCTCGCGATCTTAGCCGTCGTGAAGTTGTCGATGTTGCACAGGTTAAGGTCGCGCGTCATCTTGTCGAGCGTCTTGAGAATCTCGGTTTTGGTGTCGTACGTAATCACGGCGCTGCCCCTTTTGCTCTTAGGTCACTTGGGGCGATTGTAGCCAAGGGAGGCGGTGCTATACAAATAAAATGGCTCTGTTAGACTGGGATTGACATGAAGTATTGATAGGCAACGTTCCCATAGAACGCAAAACTCCACGGGGGTGTTGTCTATTGTCGCCTCATGTCAATTCCGGTCTAGCAGAGTCTTAAAAGATCATTAGGTACAGAGAGATTTAAAAATCCCCGTCCTGGAAAAATCATCTGTTGCCGAACATCAAAGGCCAGGGCTAGCGGCTCCTATTAGATGCTGGCTCACATAGCAGCCCAAGTAGCTAAAAGAGCCCCGTCCCAAATGAGTTCGTTAGCGCCAGGGATCGGCTTCGAACAGCGGCTCACGCTCGGGGCGGCGATCGCTGTAGGGATCGTAGCCGTCGTCGTCCTCGTTCTCGGCACGGATGTAGGGGTCGCGCGGCTTGGGTGCCGGTTTGGACGTGGGCTTGGGCGCCGGCGCGCTTGTCTTGATCTCGCCTTTCATCTGCATAGCTCCTTGCATCGCATCCGTTCAACATTATCGATTGTCGCACGAAAAAGGGCGGCGGACCCAATTGGATCCGCCGCCCTTGGCGTTTAGAGACGGCTGGCAGATTTTAAGGCATGTCCCATAAATCTACTCAGCGTCGGGGACCTCGTAGGTAGCAGACGGCGTGTTGTCGCACACGACGGTAAAGCCGCCGTCCTTGTCGGCATCGACCGTCACCTGATCGCCCTCGCACACCGTACCGTCGATGATGGCGGCGGCGATGGCGTCCACGACCTCGCGCTGGACCAGGCGCTTGAGCGGACGGGCACCGAACACGGGGTCCAGGCCACCCACGGCGAGCATCTGCTTGGCCGCCGGGGTGATGGCAAGCGTCATGCGCTCCTTGGCCAGACGCGCGCGGACGTCGGCAAGCTGGATGTCGACGATCTTCTCGATCTGCGCCATGCCGAGCGGATGGAACACCACGATATCGTCGATACGGTTGAGGAACTCGGGGCGGAAGGTCTGAGCCATGGCGGCGTCGACCTGATGGCGCATCTCCTCCTCGTCCTTACCGGACAGATCGGCGATGGCCTTGGAGCCCACGTTAGACGTCATGATGATGATCGTGTTCTTGAAGGACACCTGGCGACCCTGGCCATCGGTCAGACGGCCGTCATCAAGCACCTGCAGCAGCACGTTAAAGACATCCGGATGAGCCTTCTCCATCTCGTCGAGCAAAATCACGGAGTACGGACGACGGCGCACGGCCTCGGTAAGCTGGCCGCCCTCGTCGTAACCCACGTATCCCGGAGGCGCACCGATCAGACGTTGGACGCTGAACTTCTCCATGTACTCGGACATGTCGATACGCACGAGCGCACGCTCGTCATCGAACAGGCACTCGGCAAGCGCCTTGGCGAGCTCGGTCTTGCCCACGCCGGTGGGGCCCAGGAAGAAGAAGCTGCCGATGGGCTTGTCCGGATCGGAGAGGCCCGCACGGCTGCGACGCACGGCCGCGGCGACAGCGGAGACCGCCTCGTCCTGGCCGATGACGCGCTTATGCAGCTCGCCCTCCAAGCCCTTCAGCTTGTCGAGCTCGCCCTGCATCATCTTGGAGACGGGCACGCCGGTCCAAGCGCTCACGACCTCAGCGATCTCATCGGAGGTCACCTGTTCGTTGAGGCCTTCGCCGTCCTGCTGCTTTTGCGCCTCGAGCGCAGCCTCGGAATCCTGAATCTGCTGCTGCAGGCCCGGAATCACGGAGTAGCGCAGCTCGGACGCACGGCCCAGGTCGCCGTTGCGCGTCGCACGCTCCTCTTCGCTCTTGGCCTCGTCGAGCTGCCCCTTGAGCTCCTGCACGTGGTCGATAGCGTTCTTCTGGTTGAGCCAGCCGGCCTTTTGCACGTTGAGCTTTTCTTGGACCTCAGCGATCTCTTGGCGCAGAGCCTCCAGACGCTCCTTGGAGGCCTCGTCGGTCTCCTTCATGAGCGCCTGTTCCTCAATCTGCAGCTGGGTGAGCTGACGCGTGGTGGCATCGATCTCGACCGGCATGCTGTCGAGCTCCATGCGCAGGCGGCTTGCCGCCTCATCGACCAGGTCGATGGCCTTGTCGGGCAGGAAGCGGTCGGCGATGTAGCGATCGGAGAGGTCGGCAGCTGCCACGAGCGCGCTATCGGTGATATGCACGCCGTGGAAGATCTCGTACTTCTCCTTGAGGCCACGCAGGATCGAGATGGTGTCCTCGACGGTAGGCTCGCTCACCATAACGGTCTGGAAGCGACGGGCGAGCGCCGCGTCCTTCTCGATGTACTTACGGTACTCGTCGAGCGTGGTCGCGCCGATCGCATGCAGGTCGCCACGGGCGAGCGCAGGCTTGAGGATGTTGCCGGCGTCCATGGAGCCCTCGGTGGCACCCGCGCCCACGATGGTGTGGAGCTCATCGATGAACAGGATGACCTTACCTTCCGATTTTTGCACTTCCTTGAGCACGGCCTTCAAGCGGTCCTCGAACTCGCCGCGGTACTTGGCGCCGGCGACCAGCGCGCTCATGTCGAGCTCGATGAGGTCGCGATCGCGCAGCGTGCTCGGCACGTCGCCGGCCACGATACGCTGGGCGATGCCCTCGACGATGGCCGTCTTGCCGACGCCCGGCTCGCCGATGAGCACAGGGTTGTTCTTGGTGCGGCGGGACAGGACCTGGATGGTGCGGCGAATCTCATCGGTACGGCCGATGACCGGGTCGAGCTTGCCGGCGCGGGCGAGGTCGCAGATGTTGCGACCGTACTGCTCCAGCGCCTCAAACTGCGCCTTGTCCTCGGCAGACGTCACGCGGTCATCGCCGCGCAACTCCTCGTAGACTTGCTCGATGCGCTCCTTGGTCACGCCGGCGTCACGCAGAACGCGGCCGGCCTCGCCCTTGTCCTCGGCAAGTGCCATCAGCAGATGCTCGGTCACCACAAAGCTGTCGCCCATCTTGGTGGCCTTCTTCTCGGCCTTTTCGATGACGCGGACGAGCTCGTTGGACAGGCCCATCTGCTGACCCTCGCCCGACACCTTGGGCGCATGGTCGATGGCATCTTGTGTGGAGCGTGCAAGCTGGGCCGGGTCGGCGCCGATGCGCTCGATGATCACGGAGATATTGCGCTCGCCGGCACCGAGCAGGGCAGACAGCAGGTGAATCGGCTCCACCGCGCCGGCCTGCGCGTCGGCGGCCGTGCTCATGGCGGTCTGCAGCGCCTCGCGCGACGTCATTGCTAGCTTATCGATTCTCATGGAATCACCTCTCTTGGGGCGGCCGCCCTACGGGGCGGCTTCACGTTGTTCGAGAAGTATTGTTGCCAGCTTTGTACGATCTTATACACAAATCTAAGTCTCTATATATAAGATTTTCTGAGTGATTGATGGATAGGGTACTGAGATGTCAGCCCGTCGCTGCCCAGGCGCACTACCATCTCGATCTATAACATCTAGCAGCCATTTTTGATCCTAGATGTTACAGATCGAGACAGACCGAAAACCACCACAAAGAGGACAGGCACCTTTGTGGTGGTCGCGGTCTCTACTCCTTCGCCGAACCCGTACTTCCCGATTCGACGGTCCAGGGCATCTCATCCTCGAACAGCCATGTACGGGCAGACCCACTATCGCGTGCAGTCTGCGGGTCAGGCAAGCAGGTCTGTTTATAGGCATCTTGGATACACTGACCCATAAAATCGTTGAGCTCGGTCTGGTCGCCCTCCATGACATAGGCGACATCGCCGTCCATGATGTAGATGCCCGGCCCCTCATTGCCCTCGTAGCCCGGATCGTACGAGACATCACATAACTTTGCGCCGTTTGCAGTGTCCAGCTCGATGGAAGAGTGGCATCCGCCAACCATGTCGTTCGCTTTTGCCCGATAGGACGCATATCCATACCAGCGCTTAAAGGTTTTGCCCTTGAGCAGCTCGGACGCCCTGTCGATCAGACTAGAATCCGTGGTATAGCGCATAGCCCCAAGCTGAATATGTGGATAATTACTAATGCCCAGCGCAGCCGGTTGCTCATCAAAATCAACGGTAATGGTCTCGGGCTTGTCGTCGCCGGTCAGAAGTTCGACAGATTGAGTCACAGGCTTGACCACCGGCTCCGTCACCGCAGCAGGTAGAAACGCCATGCCGACAGTGCCCACGCCAACCACGGCAATCGCAAGCGCCAAAACAATCAATCCAATACGGGCAGGACTTCTCACAGCAAAGCACCTCGCAACGCAAACCTTCGCTACCTGCACTAATGATATCGCCAGCCAGCACTATTACCAAAAGAAGCCGCGCGCTCCTCACCACCACAAAGGGGACAGGCACCTTTGTGGTGGTTTTAGACGCTAACGGTCGACCATCTCGCGCCATGAGATTAAACTTGAATTGTTCTCTGAACATATCTATTTCTGCCTATCCTCAACAGATCTTTGTCTCGAGGAGCGCATATGAAGCCGCCTCATTCCACCGGTCGCAACGTCATCGCCATTCTCGCCATACCCATCGTGATGCTCTTCCTTATCGTCATCACGCCCTTTTCCCTTGGTATCACCTCGCCCTTCGATTTATGCGGAATGGTCGACGCCGGCTCACGTGCCACCTCGCTCTCCTTTATCTGTCGCGGCGTGTTTTACGAAGATGGAATTCCCACCGGAATTTGGCAGTCAAAGTTGCCACTGCTCGGTCAGATCGACGGATGCTCCCCCTATTTCTGCCTTGGACCTCAGGCGCTAAACTATCTAATCGACGACCAGCCACTCGACTCCATCACCCTCGCCTACGACTACGCACCAAACACCGATGAGCGCCACATGAACCAAGTCCTCGACAAGATGCTTGGACAGTGCGGGCTCACCGAGGAGGCCGGTCGAACCATCTATAGCAACCAGAAATTAAAGCGAACAGAACTCCGCCGTGTCGGAAAAATCAAAGGGCGAAACGGGGCCGCCTACTGGGATGCCTGGGCAACACGCGACAAGGGCGAATTCGGACACAGCACCTATATGGTCACTGTCTACACCAAAGACGGAATTAAGGACAATGTTGACGATTTCGCGTCCTCCAAACTCGGCATCCCCAAAACAACCAAACCCGCCAACCCGGATGAAATCCTGTAGAGGCGCTTATTGGAATGTCGCTCAACGTGCACACCGACATTGAGCTCACCCCCACCACCACAAAGGTGCCTGACCCCAATGTGGTGGGTTTCGACAAAAAGAAGCCGCCCCAATAAAAGAGGCGGCATCAAGCAAGTCTATTTATTAGCATCCCTCAAGACCCAACGAGAACGCAGAAATGTAGCCCGGGGCCACCCTTTGCCGAACGCGACCCTCGCGAAGCGCGTGAGCGGGCGGGAAAGGGTGGCCCCGGGCGGACAATTAAGTGCGTTACTCGGCAGCGGCCTTGAACTTGTTGTAGTTGATCAGGCAGCCGGCCTTGACGATGGCACGCTCCTCGGCCGTCATATCGGCAATGTAAAGCTCAATCTGCTCGACCGCACCATCGGCGCGCACCACGTAGGCGGCGATGTTCTTGAGGTCGCCATCGAGCGCGGCACGGATGCCCGGCACAAAGACGTAGTCGCCCACCTCAAAGTTGGGCTCGGCCTCCATCTGGAAGGGCACCATGCCCCAGTTCATGACGTTGGAGCGATAGCGCTTGGTGGCGTACTCGTGAACGATGTTGGCCAGGCCGCCAATTACGCGCTGGCAGCTCGCGGCCTGCTCGCGGGCGGAACCGTCACCGGGCTTCTTGGCATAGAGCATGGAGCCAAACTCGGTCGCCTTGGCATCGGCCGCGACGCCCGCGCCGGTCAGCGCCTCAAACACACCGGCAAGCTCGGCATTGAGCGCCGCCAGGTCGCCCGTGGCCTCGCCGGCCACGCGGCGCTTCTCCACGGCGTCGACCTCCTTGGAGCGACCCACGTAGGCCGGATCGCGGCGGCTCAGCGTAAACTCGGCCAGACCCAGCGGGTTGGAGCGGAAGGAACTCGTCTCGCCCGAGGGAATGAGCTCGTCGGTCGTGGTGACCGGGTCCATGATCTTGGAGCACACCTTAAGCAGGATGTCGTCGCCGAGCGGCTCCATCGCGGGCCACGGCTTGATGTTGGGACCCTCGACCAGCTCGTCTGCCGGCTCGGCCTTGCCAAAGCCCCAGTACACGCGCTTCTTGTAGGGAGCGTCGTCAAAGGTGTACTCGCAGGCCTCGTCCCAAGTCTCCTCGGGCAGGTCGGTCGCCGGCGTCAGGACGCCGCCGTTGGCAGCCGTCGCCGCGATGGAGCGGGCGTCCATCAGAGCCACAGCGCTCAGCTGGCCATTACCCGGCTTGGAACCCTCGCGGTTGGGGAAATTGCGCGTGGTGTGGCGGATGGACAGGCCGTTGTTGGCAGGCGTGTCGCCGGCGCCAAAGCACGGGCCGCAGAACGCCGTGCGCACGATCGCGCCGGCCTCCATAAGGTCGTAGATATAGCCGCGACGCGTGAGTTCGAGCGCCACGGGCTGGCTCGTGGGATAGACCGACAGCGAGAACTCGCCGCAGCCGGTGTTGGCGCCCTTGAGCACGCGGGCAGCCTGGACCACGGAGTCGTAGTTGCCGCCCGAGCAGCCGGCGATAACGCCCTGCTGCACGTGCAGTTTGCCGTCGACGATCTTGTCGAGCAGGCTAAAGTGCGTCTTACCCTCGCCGATCTTGGCGGCCTCGAGCTCCACCTCGTGAAGGATGTCCTCGAGGTTCTCATTGAGCTCGTCGATCTCAAAGCCGTTGGAAGGATGGAACGGCAGCGCGATCATGGGCTTGATGCTCGACAAGTCGACCTCGACGCAGCCGTCGTAGTAGGCGACATCGGCGGGCTTGAGCTCGCGGTAGTCGTCGCCGCGGCCGTGCATGGTCAGGAATGCGTGCGTGTCCTCGTCGGTGGCCCAGATGCTCGACAGGCAGGTGGTCTCGGTGGTCATGACGTCGACGCCGTTGCGGTAGTCGGTCGTCATGCTCGAGATGCCGGGGCCCACGAACTCCATGACCTTGTTCTTAACGTAGCCCTTGGCAAAGACGGCGCGGATGATGGCGAGCGCCACGTCGTGCGGGCCGACGCCGGGGCGCGGGGCACCCGTGAGGTAGATGGCAACGACGCCGGGATAGGCGACATCGTAGGTGTCGCGCAGCAACTGCTTGGCCAGCTCGCCGCCGCCCTCACCCACGGCCATGGTGCCTAGGGCGCCGTAGCGGGTGTGCGAGTCGGAACCCAGGATCATCTTGCCGCAACCGGCAAAGTTCTCACGCATAAAGGAGTGGATAACGGCGATGTGCGGCGGGACGAAGATGCCGCCGTACTTCTTGGCCGCGGAGAGGCCAAAGACGTGGTCGTCCTCGTTGATGGTGCCGCCCACGGCGCACAGCGAGTTATGGCAGTTGGTGAGCACGTAGGGCAGCGGGAACTGCTCCATGCCCGAGGCACGCGCCGTCTGGATGATGCCGACAAAGGTGATATCGTGGCTCGCCATGGCGTCGAAGCGAATCTTGAGCGCCTCGGGGTCGCCGGACGTATTGTGTGCCTGAAGGATCGAATACGCGATGGTGCCACGCTTGGCATCCTCGGGCGTCTGCGTAATACCGCGCTCAGCAGCCTCGGCCGCAGGCACAACCTCGCTGCCACGGCGCAGGTAGATGCCGTCCTCGTACAGCTTGACCATACTGTCTCCCACTCTGCCCAAACAATTTGGGCGCATAGCATACATTCGTTCAATATCGTGCCATAGAACGGTTGCCAGCGGGTTACGAATCTGTACGTTCACTTTATCTCAGTAAAGCAAAGAACGAGTTGGGTGCCGGGGGCAGACTTAGACGCCGAAATGACGAGAATGGATAATCTCCCACTTTGAGCCTGCAAACAGGCCAAAAACGGGAGATTATCCACTCTCATTCTGCGGGCACTCATTTAAGTCTATCCCCAATGAGTGCCCGGCAGCGCCGGCGGACCTACAGGTCACCTCCGGTGCCCAGTAGCTTGCGCATGACTTGCTCGGGGTTAACCGAGCCATCGCGCGGGGCCAGGGCGGTGATCTTCTTCTGCATCTTGTACTCGTGCAGCTCATCCTCGAGCTGGCGCACGCGAGCGCGGAGCTTCTCGTTCTCGCGCTCGCGCTCCTCGGCACGCTCCTTCATATCGAGAATGCGCACCACGCCGGCAAGGTTGATACCCTCGTCAGTCAGCTGGTTGATGAGCTCCAGACGCTCGATATCGGCACGCGAATACAGGCGTGTGTTACCGCCCGAGCGCTGGGGGTTCACCAGGCCCTTAGACTCGTAGACGCGCAGAGTCTGCGGATGCATGCCGGTCAGCTCGGCCGCCACGCTGATCATGTACAGCGGTTTGTTCCTATTGTCCTCGGCCATGCTACCTGACCCCTTTCCGTCTCGTTATCGTCCATCATAAGCCCGCGGGCGCGGGCGCGCGCCGCGACCGCCCTAGTACGTCGCCTTGTAACGGTTGACCTTCTCGCGATAGTCGCGCGTGTCGGCCTCGCGCAGCTTGGTCATGGCATCGCGCTCGTCATCGGATAGGTTCGTGGGGACCTGCACCTTGATCTCGACGAGCAGCGCGCCTGTGCGGCCACGGTGCTTAACGTCGGGCGCACCCATCTCCTTAAAGCGGAACTTCTTGCCCGTCTGGGTGCCAGCGGGCACCTTCAGACGAACCGTCGCGCCGCCGGGCGTGGGCACATCCACCGTGCAGCCGAGCGCCGCCTCGTAGACCGAGACCGGTACCTCCATGGTCACGTCGGCGCCTTTGCGCTTGAACAGCGGGTGCTCCTCCACATGCGTGGTCACGACCAGGTCGCCGCGCTCGCCACCCGCAACGCCATACTCGCCGCGACGCTTGTAGCGTAGCTTGCCGCCATCGACCGCGCCCGCGGGCACCGAGACCGTGATGGTCTGCTGCTCGCCTGTCGAGGGAATGCGATAGGTGACCTTGTGCGTCACGCCGCGAAACGCGTCCTCGGCCGTTACGTCGACAGTCAGCGACAGGTCGCCGCCCTTGCGCGCGCGGCTGCGGCCCGCGCCGGCACCGGCAGCGCCCGCGGCCCCGGCAAAGCCCGAGCCCCAATCGCTGCCCCAGGCGCCGTTGCCGCTAAATATGCTGTCGAAGATGTCGCCCCAGCCGCTGGCGCCCGCGCCGGCACCGTAGCCGCCGCCATACGCGCCGCCCGCGCCCGGCATGCCGCCAAACATGAGCATCTGGTCGTACTCTTTGCGCTTCTTCTCGTCCGAAAGCGTTTCGTAGGCCTCGCTAATCTCCTTGAACTTGGCCTCGTCGCCGCCGGCATCGGGGTGATATTTTTGCGCGAGCTTGCGAAACGCGCTCTTGATCTCTTTGTCGGAGGCGCTCTTGGATACGCCCAGGATGTCATAGAAGGTTTTGCCTGCAGCCATCGTAGCTCCTCTCCTGTTACGTCCGCCGTCCATGCAGACGACGGCTCATGCTTTCATATGGCACTAGGTCAGAAAGGGCCCCGGGTGTTGCCCCGGGGCCCTTCTCAATTACTCCTCGGTGCTCTCGGCCGTATCGGCCGTAGCATCCTCGGGCGCCGCTTCGGGCTCCGGTGCGGGGCGCTTCTCGCCACCGTAGGTCACCGTCACCATCGCGGAACGCAGAATACGATCCGCCATGCGGTAGCCCTTCTGGTACACGTCGTTGACGGTCTCGTCATACTGCGATGCGTCCTCGACGCGACCCACAGCCTGGTGCTCGAGCGGATCGAACGCCTCGCCCTTGGGGTCGATGGGCTCAACGCCCTCGTGCGCAAACACATCGAGCAGCTTGGCATGAACCGCATCGACGCCGTCGACGAACTGCTTAAAGTCGTCGGAAAGCTCTTGGCTGCGGGCATGGTCGATCGCGCGCTCGATATCGTCGATCACCGGCAACAGCGCGGTGACAAGCTTCTCGGTCGCGCGCTCGCGCTCGGCGATGCGCTCGTTGGCGGTGCGGCGACGGAAGTTCTCCCAGTCGGCCTGTAGACGGGCAGTGCGCTCGGTGGCGTCCTTCGCCTTGTCCTCGGCGGCCTTCTGGGCCTCTGCCGCAGCATCGAGCTCGCTGCGCACGTCGGTAAGCTCCTTTTGGGCCTGCTCGAACTTGAGCTTAAAGTCGTTGTCGGCGGCTTCCTCACCGGCGCGGATAGCGGCTTCCACCATCTCGTCCTCGGCCATCGTCGCCTCCTTGTTGGAATCCTCTACCTGGTTCTCGGCAGCCTCGGCGGCCTCGGCCTCGTTGGCCTCGGTATCGTCGACGGCCTCTACGGGAATCTTCACGTCCTTCTCCTCAGAGTCAACGGGGGCGGCGCCAGTGGCGGCCGCCTCCGTGCGAGCTTTACGGGCGGACATGATTACTTGTCCTCGTCGTCCACAACCTCGTAGTCGGCGTCGACAACGTCATCGTCGGCAGACTGGGCACCGGCGGCACCATCGGTCTGCTGCTGAGCGTCGGCGTAGACAACCTGGGCCAGCTCGTAGGCCACAGACTGCAGGGACTCGCCAGCGGCCTTGATGGCCTCGACGTCGGAGCCCTCGAGCGCCTTCTTGGCGTCGGCGATAGCGGCCTCGGCCTTGGACTTCACATCGGCGGAAACCTTGTCGCCCAGCTCGTTGAGGGTCTGCTCGGTGGAGTAGCACAGGCTGTCGGTCTGGTTGCGGACCTCGACCTCTTCCTTCTGCTTCTTGTCCTCCTCGGCATGAGCCTCGGCGTCCTTGACCATACGATCGACTTCGTCGTCGGACAGAGCGGTGGAGCCGGAAATGGTGATCTGCTGCTCCTTGCCGGTGCCCTTGTCCTTAGCGGAGACCTTGACGATGCCGTTGGCGTCGATGTCGAAGGTGACCTCGATCTGCGGCACACCGCGGCGGGCAGCCGGGATGCCGGTCAGCTGGAACTTACCGAGCGACTTGTTGTCGCGAGCAAGCTCGCGCTCGCCCTGGAGCACGTTGATCTCGACGCTGGTCTGGTTGTCGGCAGCGGTGGAGTAGACCTCGGTCTTGGAGGTCGGGATCGTGGTGTTGCGGTCGATCATCTTGGTCATGATGCCGCCCATGGTCTCGACACCCAGCGACAGCGGGGTAACGTCGAGCAGCAGGATGCCCTCGACGTCGCCGGTGAGCACGCCGCCCTGGACGGCAGCGCCGTCGGCAACGACCTCGTCGGGGTTCACGGACATGTTAGGCTGCTTGCCGGTCATGGTCTTGACGAGCTCCTGGACGGCGGGCATACGGGTGGAGCCGCCGACGAGGATGACCTCGGTCAGATCGGAGAGCTTAAGCTTGGCGTCGCGCAGGGCGTTGGTGACAGGCTGCTTGCAGCGCTCGAGCAGGTCGCGGGTGATCTTCTCGAACTCGGCGCGGGTCAGCGTGTAGTTGAGGTGCAGCGGGCCGGACTGGTTCATGGTGATGAACGGCAGGTTGATGGTGGACTGCTGGGCGGCGGAGAGCTCCTTCTTGGCGTTCTCGGCGGCCTCCTTCAGACGCTGCAGGGCCATGGGATCCTGACGCAGGTCGACACCGTTCTCCTGCTGGAACTTGTCGGCCATCCAGTCGATGACGCGCTGATCCCAGTCGTCGCCGCCCAGGTGGTTGTCGCCCGAGGTGGACAGAACCTCAAACACGCCGTCGGCGAGGTCGAGGATGGAGACGTCGAAGGTGCCACCGCCCAGGTCGAAGACCAGGATGCGCTGGTCGGAGCCCTGCTTGTCCAGGCCATAGGCCAGAGCAGCAGCGGTCGGCTCATTGACGATACGCTTGACGTTGAGGCCGGCGATCTTACCGGCGTCCTTGGTGGCCTGACGCTGGGCGTCGTTGAAGTAGGCCGGGACGGTGATGACGGCGTCGGTGACGGTCTCGCCCAGATACTTCTCGGCGTCGGCCTTCATCTTTGCGAGCACCATGGCGCTCACCTGCTCGGCGGTGTAATCCTTGCCCTCGATGTCGACGACGGCACGGCCGCCCTGGCCCTCCTTGACCTCATACGGCACGGTCTTGAGCTCGGAGGTGCACTCGGAGTACTTGCGGCCCATGAAGCGCTTGATGGAGAACACGGTGTTCTTGGGGTTGGTGACCGCCTGGTTCTTAGCGGCCTTGCCCACGACGCGGTCGCCGTCGGCACGGAAGCCCACGACGGACGGGGTGGTGCGGTCGCCCTCGGCGTTCACGATAATGGTCGGAGAACCGCCCTCGAGGACGGCCATAGCGGAGTTAGTAGTACCAAGGTCGATACCAAGAATCTTGCCCATTAGAAATTCCCTCTCTCTTTTGCGTTCGCGCCGCCTCGACGGTCTGTCGCGCGGCGCTTCGGCTTGTCTTTCAGGATGTAGTGTATCCCCTTATGGGCCGGAATATACAAAATCTAAGTCAATTCATATAAGATTTCTTATTGCCGAGAGTTTAGGTTCTCAAATGCGCAGGTAGATGCACTGTTTTAGTTCTCGGCAGATCTATTGAGATCTATGTAGAGTTGACTGAGGTTTGGGCCCGAAGGTGTCTGGGGCTGCCTTGCGGAAAGGGTATCCCGGTCTGAGCGTAGATTCCGGGTCGCAGTTTCCGTCTGAAGGCTCAACCGGAAACCGTATCCCGTTTTGAGAGCTGATACCGGGTCGCAGTTTCCGCTAGCGGGCCCAACCGGAAACTGCGACCCGGTTTTCGGCCAAATAACGGGATGCCCTTTCCGCAGGCGCGCTCAATAGGTCAATATTACAAGTCACCTATAGCTAACATTTGCGCAGCTCAACGGCCCCACCTGCGCGTTTTTTAGTAAACCTTGGCATACTCGGCGAACGGTATGAAGATGCCGGCCAGAGGGTATTGCAAACGGTCGCTCCCGTGGTATGTTTTTGCCCGAATCAAACCGGCGCGCATCGCCTGTAGCGTCGGTCAACAGAGAGGAAACTACCATGGCTCATCCCGTAATTGATGCCGACGAGTGCATCGCTTGTGGCGTTTGCGTCGACTCCTGCCCCGCTGGCGTTCTGGAGCTCCAGGACGTCGCTACCGTCGCCGACGAGGACTCCTGCGTCGCCTGTGGCGCTTGCCAGGACGCTTGCCCCGCTGGCGCGATCACCGAGATCGTCGAGGAGTAACAACTCCCCCACTTGCACACTCAAAAGTACACCGTGCACAAAAAAGGAGGCTTCCGCATCGCCGCGGAGGCCTCCTTTTTGTGCGGATAACCAATTAGGCACCGTCGCAGGTTGAGCTCACGTCAGCGAAAACGTCCCTAAGCGAGCAAGGTGACGTGAAAGAGGAGGGAAGCGTACTTTGGTACGCGACCGACGATTGAACGTCAGATTGCCGCTTAGGGACGTTTGCAGCATCGGCTACGATAGATCGTCCTCGTAAGGCATTAAATCGGCAAGGTAGCCCTTCTCCTTGAGTATGGCCTCGATCTCGTCGAGGGTCTGCTCGTCCTCCGCCGCGATGCGATGGAAGTGGTAGCCGCTCGTCACCGTTAGTAGTGGAAAGCTCTTGCCGCTCTCGATATCGTGCAGGTAGCGCTCAACATCGCGACGATTGCGGATGTCCAGGTCGGCCGTGATCTTGCCGTACACACGATGGTTGACGATCACGTTGAGCACGGCGCCACCCGCGTCGACGATACTCGTAAGCTCGTCGACCGCCTGCTCCACGCCGTGGCGCACCTTAACAAGACGCGTGGGCACGGCGGGGCTACTCGCGGCTTCCTGCAGCACGTAGCCGCGGTTGGTCGCCACGATATCGTGCCCATCGGCACGCAACAGGGCAATATCCTGAACCACGACCTGACGGCTCACGCCAACCTCGCGGGCAAGTGCGCTGCCCGAAACGGGCTCCTTGGCTCCTTCGAGCACGCCCATGATGGCACGGCGACGCTCGCGGGCGTTCATTATTTACCGTCCAGCAGACGCAGGTGCTTAAGCGAGAGGTCGAGGATCGGCGCAGAGTGCGTCAGGGCGCCCGAGCTAATATAGTCGACACCCAGATCGGCCAGGGCGCGAATGTTGCTGGCGTCCACGTTGCCCGAGCACTCGGTCTTGGCGCGGCCATCGATAAGCTCAATCGCGGCAGCCATGTCGTCGTGGGTCATGTTGTCGAACATGATGATGTCGGCGCCGGCTTCCACGGCCTCGCGCACCATGTCCAGGTTCTCGCACTCGATCTCGACCGTCGTGGTAAACGATGCATGGGCGCGCGCCATCTCGATCGCACGCATCACGCCGCCGGCGGCGTCGATGTGGTTGTCCTTGAGCATGACGGCCGTCGACAGGTTGTAACGGTGGTTGCTGCCGCCGCCGATCTCGACCGCGGCCTTCTCGAAGACGCGCATGCCCGGCGTGGTCTTGCGCGTGTCGACGAGCACGGTCTTGGTTCCCTCGAGCGCCGCGGCCATGCTGTGCGTGTAGGTAGCGATGCCGCTCATGCGCTGCAGGTAGTTGAGCGCCACGCGCTCACCCGAAAGCAGCACGCGCGCATCGCCCCGCACCTGACCCACATGGTCGCCGGCATGCACCTCGTCGCCATCCGAAACATCGAACAACACGGAGCTCTGCGGATCCAGCAGCTCAAAGGTGCGAGCGAATACGTCCAGGCCGGCGATAATGCCATCGGCCTTGGCGATGAGCTCAACGGTAGCGGGGCGCGCCGTGGGGCACACGCTCGCCGTACTCACGTCCTCAAACGTGATGTCCTCGCGCAGAGCCTGCAAAATCAGATCATCGACGACGAGCTTCATGGTAATGGGATTCATGGTCTACTCCTCCACGGCCTGTGTGCCGGCAGCACGGGCCAAATCATCGATTGCAAGGGTCTCGGCGCTCAGGGCGCGGTGACGTCCGTCAAGCGCGGGCTCACCGGCCTGCTCCACGGTCAGCGACTCGCCGGTGCGCATACGCCAAGCAGCGCGGCGGCCCCAAACTAGGGACTCGAGCAGGCTGTTGGAAGCTAGACGATTCTTGCCGTGAACACCGTTGCAGGCCGTCTCGCCAGCGGCGTAGAGCTCGGGCATCGAGGTGCGGCCGTCCTTGTCGACCCACACGCCGCCCATAAAGTAGTGCTGCGTGGGCGTAACGGGAATGGGCTCGTCCAAGATGTCGCGACCGTCCTCCAGACAGCGCGCGCGGATGTTGGCAAAGTGCCCGGTCACCACGTCGCGCTCGACGGGGGCAAAGCTCAGCCACTCGTGCTCGGTGCCGTCCTGCTTCATCTGCTCGCGAATAGCGGCGGCGACAACATCGCGCGGCTGCAGCTCGTCGGTAAAGCGCTCGCCGGCGGCATTGAGCAGAATCGCGCCTTCGCCGCGGCAGCTCTCGCTGATCAGGAAGGTGCGGCCCGGCTGCGGCGAGAACAGTCCCGTGGGGTGGATCTGCACGTAGTCCAGGTGCTCCATCGTGATGCCGTGCTCCTGCGCGATGTAGCAGGCGTCACCGGTGAGCTGCGGGTAGTTGGTCGAATGGTCGTACACGCCGCCGATACCGCCCGTCGCCCACAGCGTATGGTGGGCATGGATCTTAAACGGCTCGCCGGCATGCACGCCCTCGGCGGCATTTGCCAGCTCGTCGGCGGGACGAACCGAGTTGTCCTCGTCCACGGAAACGGCGACGACACCGGTGCACACCGTGGCGCCATCACGCTCGCCCGTCAGGATGTCGGTCATGGCCACGTGCTCCAAAATCTGCACGTTATCCAGCTTGCGAACGGCCTGGAGCAGCTTGGTCGTGATCTCCTTGCCCGTAATGTCGGCATGGAAGGCAATACGCGGACGGCTGTGCGCGCCCTCGCGGGTAAAGTTGAGGCTGCCGTCGGCCTTGCGCTCAAAATCCACGCCCATCGCTAGCAGGTCGTTGATGACCGAACGGCTCGAGCGAATCATGATGTCAACACTCTCGCGGCGGTTCTCGTAATGGCCGGCGTGCATGGTGTCCTCAAAGAAGGCATCGTAGTCAGAGCCTTCGGGCAGCACGCAGATACCGCCCTGCGCGAGCATCGAATCGCACTCGTCGACGGCGCCCTTGGAGAGCATGATTACGCGCGTGCTCGTCGGCAGGTTGAGGGCCGCATACAGGCCCGCCACGCCGCAACCGGCAATGACGACGTCGCACTCCATGTCGGAGTATTGTTTGGTTTCCACAGGAATCCTCTCCCCTGTAATGTGGCATAAGGGATGGCCCCTCATGTCACATTGGCTTAGCGCGCCGCGTACTCGAGCATGCGGTCGAGCGTGAGCTTGGCCTGATCGGCGGCCTCGTCCGACACGCCAATCTGCACCTCGCCCTCGCCCGTCTCCAGGCAGTGCACGAGCTTTTCGAGCGTGATGAGATCCATGTTGACGCAGGTGGGCTGCACCGCGGGGAAGTAGAACTTCTTGCCGGTGCTCTGGCAGCGGCGCTCGAGCTCGTAGAGCACGCCGCGGACCGTCACGATGATGAACTCGCTCGCGTCCGACTCCTCGGCGTACTTGATGATGCCGGCGGTGGAGCCGATGTAGTCGGCCTCGGCCAGGACGTCGGCCTTGCACTCGGGGTGCGCCAGCACGAGCGCATCGGGATGCGCCTCCTGCGCGTCGACAATCTGCTCGACGGTGATGATGTGGTGGCGCGGGCAGTAGCCGTTGTTGAGGATGACGTGCTTTTGCGGCACCCGCTCGGCTACGAAGCGGCCCAGGTTTTGATCGGGGATAAACAGGATGTGCTGCTGTGGCAGCTCGGATACGATCTTGACGGCGTTGGAGCTGGTGACGCACACGTCGCTCCAGCTCTTGATCTCGACCGTCGAGTTGACGTAGCAGACCACGGCAAGGTCGTCGCCGTACTCGGCGCGCGCCGCGTCGACCGTCTCGCGCTTGACCATGTGAGCCATGGGGCAGTCCGCGCCCGGCTCGGGCAGCAGCACGGTCTTGGTGGGGTTGAGCAGCTTGGCGCTCTCGCCCATAAACTCCACGCCGCACAGCACGATGGTCTGCTGCGGCAGGCTCTTGGCGAGCTTAGCCAGGTAGAAGCTGTCGCCGACGTAATCGGCCACAGCCTGGACCTCGGGCGCCACGTAATAGTGCGCCAGGATCACCGCGTCGCGCTGGGTTTTAAGTTGCTGAATGGCCTCGACGAGCTCTGCGGGCACCAATGCCGCGCGCTCCGTTGCCGTCGTTGCCGATGCCAGGCCGGCCGCAATGTCGCGTGCAAGCTCCGACGCATCCATGTTCGCGCTCTGTGCCATCAAGGCCCCTCTCTTTTGGCGAATCTTGGGGCTTTAGTATGACACCTAGGTTTACAGCTGACAAGACAGCTGTAAACCTAGGTGTAAAGTTGAAATAAAGATTCAATCATGCGGCAGGTCCATTTTCGAACTGGCAAGCTGAGGACAGCCGAAAATGGACCCGCCCCATGATTCGGGCAGCCCGTTTTGTCCTGGACCAAGGGGCAGTGGTCAAAAAGGGCCAAATATGAGTACTGTCACCAAATTAGTAGCATCGATTTTCCGGTCCAGAGCAGCAAAATCGCCTTGTTTGGAGCCCGATCGCGACTCTGAAGAACGAAAATCGATGCACTTTTGGCCTCTGGCACCGATTTTTGAGGCCATTTGGCTGCCACCAAACTTGTAACAGTACTCATATTTGGCCCTTTTTGACCACCGGGTTTCCGGCAGGCCCCAAAAGCGGGCCCGAATCGCTCGATCCGGGCCCGCTGGGGGTAGCGAGCACAATCGAGGTGTAAGAAGCAAGAGAGGGCCATCGCCTAGAATCGTCAGCGCCTAGATATTCAACGAGAGGAAAGACAATGGTCCGCAGCGACATGCTACCCCAGCCGGACCGGGGGCTCGGCCTCGACCGGCCCCAGACCGAGGCATTTCACCGACGAGTTCAAGAGGAAGATAGTCGATCTCCACAACGCCGGAAAACCCAGGCGCGAGGCCATGGACGAGTGCGACCTCGACAAGAGCACCGTGGAGAGGCGGGTCAAGTCGATAAACGAGACCGGCTCGCCGCGCGCCGCCGACAACCGCACGCCCGAGTAGAACCGGATCCTGGAGCCCGAGCGCGAGAACCGCAGGCTCCGGATGGAGGTCAACGTCTTAAGACGAGCGGCGCCAGCATACGCTCGGAAGTCAGGGCCATGGCGGCCAACGGGGGGCCGCTGCCCCATATCGGCGCAGCGCTGGCATCGAGGCCTTCTGACCTGTGTCAAGATTTCGGACACGCATGCTCGAGAAATCAAGCGGCCATAGGCATGGCCTCGAGCTTGGGCTCGGTTCTCTCGAAGAAGGCCGCCATGGCCTCGGCCGGCACCTTGTAGCCGATCGTCGAGCGGGGCCTTCGGCGGTTGTAGTACGCCTCGATGAACTCGACCACCGCGTGCTTGGCGGAATCCCTGGTCGGGAAGCTGCGCCTGTAGTACATCTCGTTCTTCAGCGTGGCGAGGAACGACTCGGCCACCGCGTTGTCGTGGCAGTTGCCGGCGCGGCTGCAGGACAGCCGCACGTCGTTGTCGCGCGCCCATTCGGCCAGAAGCCTGCTGGTGTACTGGGCGCCGCGGTCGGCGTGGAATATCGCGTTGCCGGCCACGTAGCCGCGCGATTTGGCCGACGCCAGCGCCGAAACCACGATGTCGGCGGTCATGCGCTCGGAGAGCGACCAGCCCACCACCATGCGGGTGTTGAGGTCGATGACCGTCGACAGGTACAGCCATCCCTCGCCGGTGCGCAGGTAGGTGATGTCGCCCACGAGCTTGCAGGTTGGAACGGGACTGGTGAAGTCGCGGCGCACCAGGTCGGGCCGGGGCCTGGCCTTCGGGTCGGGGATGGTGGTGCGCTTCCTGTCGTTGGGCGTGCAGCCGCGTATTCCCAGCTCGCGCATCAGCTTGCGCACCCTGTACAGGGTCAATCCGGAGAACTCGCCGGGCAGGAAGCATTTCACGAACCGGAAGCCGAACCTGCGGTCCGACTCCAGCCACACGCGCCGGACCGCCTCGCGCTCGGCCGACCAGTCTTCTCGCGGGCAGCCGTTGGAGAGCCACGAGTAGAAGCCCGATCGGCTCACGCCGAGCACGCGGGCCATCATTTTCACCGGGAATTCGGCCTTCTCCGCCAACATCATCCGGTAGCATGCGGCTACGCCTGGCTTTTGGCGAAGAAGGCCGCGGCTTTTTTTCAAGAAGGCGTTCTCCATCTCGAGCTCGCGCATGCGCCTTTTCGCCTCGCGAAGCTCGCGGTCCTCGGCCTTGGGGTCGGGCCCGCCGGCAAGCTCGCGCCGGCGGTTCTGCACCCACTTGTTCACGGTCTTGGAATTCAGGCCCAGTTCTGCGCAGCATTCCGTTATCGGCCTGCCCGTCGAGATGATGTAGTCGGCGGTCTCGCACCTGAACTCGTCGGTGTACTTGGCGGCTGGGTTGGACATAGCATACCGTCCTCTCGGTCGTCGATGAATGCATTCTAAAGGATTGGGCCTCTAGCATGCGTGTCCGAAAAGACGATACAGGTCAGACAACCCAATCAGACGTCGTCTCGAGCGCGTCCTCTGCACGGTCGACCGTGCTTCTGACCTTGGCGCCCTGCTTGAACCACGAGCGCAGGTCCTCGAGGGTGCTGCCCGCTGCATACACCTTGATTTTTCGACCGCCCTTCGTAGTCACCGTGCAGCGGTCGCCGCTCTCGCTGTTCTCGTGCGCCGTGACCTTCTTGAGGTAATCGCGACGGAACGCCACGACGCGGGCATTGCTGATCTCGATGAACCAATCATCGTCGACAAGCGAAGTGCCCGTGGTACCTCGACTTGCCATCTCCTCGGCGAAGGAGAAGCCGAGTTCGCGCTCCTGCCTGCCGATCTCGAGGATGCCGCGGGCGGGCATACTGAGCATGAGCAGGGGCAGGAGTCCCCCTATGAACAGGAAGAGGAACGGGACGAGCAAGAGCAAGCGGGCTCCGGCATCGGTGAAAACAGCCATGAAGGCGATCACGAGCGAGAAGACGAGCGCCATGCCGTTGAAAACAATCGTCAACGGCTTGATGGCAGACCAACACAGACCCGCCTTGGTCATCGGGCCGTCAACAGCGTCCGAGACCTCGATGCCCTCTTCCTCCAGACGGGCGAGGAGGTTGAGCGAGCACACCCCCTCGAGGCTTATCGAGCAGAACTTCCGGTCGCCCTCGAACAGGTCGATCCTCATCATCTGCGTGTGAAGCGTTGCACGGGTGATGTTGCCAAACGTCGTCTCCTTGCGGATGCCGAAGGCGTTACGCGAGAGAATTCGCTCACCGTCCACGTCGATGCGCGGGATGCTCAGCAGGGCCCAGATGGCCATGCCCGCGAGCGCCATGGCGTGACCGAACCACACAAGTTCGTGGTCCCACTCGCCCAACGAGACGCCCTGCCAGACGTAGACACCCAGCATGAGCAGTTCGAACGCGACGGCGCAGCAGGCGATGATCGTGCGAATGGCAGCGGGCATGCGCACCGTGAAGCGATCGAGGCTGTCCGTCGCCTCACTGCGCTCGCGCGCGCCGCGACGGGCGACCCATGCAGTGAGCGGACCGACGATGAACACCACCATCGCCACGCGCAGGAACGATTCGAGTATGTCGCCCATATTAACCACCATCCCAATAGAGAACTTGAATTGGAGAGACTATAGCAAAGCAAAGCGGTCCGCACGGCATCGTCCGGGTGTTTTCGGCATACGGTGGAAACCAGCGGCAGCGGACGTTGAGAACTCACCCAAAAGACGCGATTCGACCGAAGCGATTCTTCTTGACTTGGTCTCAATGTGATACGACATGCGCCACTACCTGCGCGGTCTAGCGGCCCTGATCGAAGAGGGTCACACCGATGAGGCACTCGAGCGCATCGACGCGCTCTGCGAGACCAACGACCGCACCGCCGTGCGCCGCTACTGCGCCAACGAAACGGTCAACATTGCGCTCTCGTCGCTTTCCGCGGACATCAACGCGCACGGCATCACCGCCGACCTGCACGCCGCCGTGCCCGAAACCGTCCACGTGGGCGATGTCGATCTATTCAGTGTGGTATCGAACGCCCTGGACAATGCCATCGCCGCGGCGAGCGCCGCCCCCGAAGGCAAGCGGTTTGTCGACCTGGACCTTCGCTACGAAGACGGTCAGCTTCTATTGCTGGTTTCCAACACGTTTGGCCGTGCGCCGCACATGGTCGACGGCATGCCCGTGGCTCAGCACACTGGGCACGGCTTTGGCACCAAGAGCATTATGCTTGCCGTCGAGCGCATGAACGGCAACTGCCAGTTCCGCATTAACGGCGACCGGTTTGAGCTGCGCGCCGTGATGTAGGGGCTGCCGCCAACCTCGCTACAGCGGTGCAGCCGCCGGGGTCAGCTGCTTAATGTAGGCCCACATGCGCTGCTTGGCGGCCTTGTCGGTGAGCGCCGCCTCAAAACCGTCGAGCGCCAGCACGCGGCGCCCCTGCACATGGGCGACCAGGCCGGGCTTGAGCATGGCGGTGTCAAAGTCATCAATTGCCACAAGCATATCGGCATAGGTCTCGCGCATGACATCGGCCGCACTGTTGTCCAGCAGCAGCACCGCCTCGGGGTCCAAGGTCTCCAGCGCCTCGCGGAACAGGTCGCACGTCAGGGCCTCGCCCGCCGCGACCGCTCCGTCGCCCGCGCCGGCGACGCTTGCCAGCACACAAAAATCCTCGGGGGCATATCCGATGGCACCGAGCGCCTTGCGCAACGCGGCGCCATCCGCGCCGGCGGCCAGCTCGCCGCCCGAGCACTCGGCTTCATCCAAATCGCCTTTGACCAGCACAATCGGCGAGCACGCGTTGCCCGCGATACGCACACCGCGATCTGCAAGCGACGCGAGCTCCTGCTCGGTCGCCTGAGCGATGGCTTCTTTTTTCTGGCTTTGTGACGTGGGCATGCGCTCTCCAATCGTTTGCGTGCCCACCATTATATAAAAGAGCCGCCCGCGAGTGGTTGCTTTGCGGGCCGCTGGGTATAAGCACGGTCGTACTGAGTTTTACGCGGCCGAGCCGCGTCGTATTATGGAGGTCACCATGGCTGACATTAAGCAGATTACCCCCGAGAACTTCGGCGCTGTCATCAACGATAGCCTGCCCGTACTGGTTGATTTTTGGGCCCCGTGGTGCGGCCCCTGCCGCTCGCTCTCGCCCATCGTAGACGAGGTTGCCGACGAGCTGGCCGGCAAGTTGGCTGTGGCCAAGTGCAACGTCGACGACAACCAGGACCTGGCCATGAAGTTTGGCGTCATGAGCATCCCCACGCTGATCGTCTTTAAGAACGGCGAGGAGGTCGACCGCTCGGTTGGCGCCCTACCCAAGGCGAGGCTGCAGGCGCTGCTGGAGAAACATCTGTAATACGCTTGTTACATGTTGCCGTCTGTCTGCCGTCCATGAGCGCTTTTACGCCGCTCGCCGGACTTCTGAATGCACCGAGTGCGACCACGGATAGTATGGTAGTTACAAACAGCCCCCAGTGAACGGGTGCGGGTCGCACAGGCTCGCACCCGTTTTCTTATGCAGCTGCGCGCAAAGCGGGCGTAGTAAAATCTGAACCACTGAACTGCCCCATACAAAAGGAGATTTCCCATGCATGATGTTGGAATGAACATGAGCCAGCTTGCCATGAGCGTCAAACAGGTCGACGACACCATCGAGCTCGCTCACGAATGGAGCCATCAGTTGCTGCATGCGACCGAGAATTTTGACATGGAGCGCATCGGCGCCAAGCTCGAGGCCGCCATGGCCGCGTTGCACGAGGCGCATGACGCGCTCGAGGGCTACGAGGAAGCCATCGAGGCCGACCACAACTCCGTCGGCTCCGTGAAGCTGGTGTAAGGTGGCCGAACACGAGCACGGCTGCGGGTACGAGCACGAGCATCCGCACGGGGCGGACGGTGACGCGGGCTGCCACTGTAGTGGCTCCGGCTCCGAGCTGGTCCGTTTTTCGGTTACCGCACCGGATGACCTGCTGCGCCGTTTTGACGAACAGATCGCGCGCCGCGGCGACGTGGCCAACCGCTCCGAGGCCGTGCGCGACCTGATTCGCGCCTCGATCGCCAAGGAGCAGATGCGCACGCCCGACGAGCATGTTATCGGGTCGCTCACCATGATCTACGACCACCATACCGGCGACCTGACGCGCCGTCTGGACGAAGTGCAGCACGACTACACCGGCGAGATCGTATCGACCATGCACGTGCATCTGGATCACCACAACTGTCTGGAGATCCTGGCACTCAAGGGTCGCGGCGAGCGCGTCTACGAACTAGCCGATCGCCTGCTGGGCCTGCGCGGCGTTAAGCACGGCGAGCTCACGTGCGCCGCCACCAAGCAGAGCCTGGGGCTGTAGCGCACCTACCAAAAAGGGACAGGTTTGTTTTGGCAGGTTTAGCGTTTTACCTACCAAAATAAACTTGTCCCTTTTTGGTCGGTTTTGATGAGGAGTGTCGCATGCGGCATGTGCATATTCATGTGACGGGCATTGTGCAGGGCGTTGGCATGCGACCATTTGTGTATCGCGAGGCCATGGCGCATGGCATTTGCGGATGGGTGCTCAATGCGGGCGACGGCGTACATATCGAGGCGCACGCTCCGGCCGATGCGCTCGATGCTTTTGTTGCCGCGCTTTCTGAGCATGCGCCCGCGGCGGCTCGCGTAGAGCATGTCGAGGTTGTGGACTTGGGGCCTGGCGGTTGGAGTGCTGCCGATGAGCAGGGCTTTCGCATTGTGGCATCGCAGGACCAGACCGCGCACACGACGCTCGTCTCGCCCGATATCGCTACCTGTGACGATTGTCTGCGCGAGTTGTTCGATCCCGCCGACCGACGCTATCACTACCCCTTTATCAACTGCACTAACTGCGGCCAACGCTTTACCATCATCCGATCGTTGCCTTATGACCGAGCGGCCACGTCGATGGATTGTTTTCCCATGTGTCCCAAGTGTGCCGCGGAGTATGCCGACCCACTCGACCGGCGTTTTCACGCGCAACCCGATGCCTGCTTTGATTGCGGGCCGCATATTACGTGGCGCGAGGCTGTGAACGGCGATGCGTGCGGGAATTCGTCCGCGACACCGGCAGTCGGCACCACACGCGAGGCCAGCGACGCCATTATCGAGCGCTGCGTTGAGCTGCTGGCCAGCGGTGGCATCGTCGCCATCAAGGGCCTGGGCGGATTTCATCTAGCCTGTGACGCCGCCAGCGAGCAGGCGGTGGCCGAGCTGCGCCGTCGCAAACGCCGCAGCAACAAACCACTTGCCGTCATGATGCGCGACCTTGCCGACGTTGAACGCCTATGCCATGTCAGCGACGTTGAGCGCGGCTTGCTGGCCGGCAGCATTCGCCCCATTGTGCTGCTGCGCCGACGTGCTGCTTGCGAGAGCGGCGGCTCCCCCGACGCCCTCGCGCTCGCGCCGTCCGTCGCGCACGACCTTCCAGAGCTCGGCATCATGCTCCCCTATACGCCGCTTCAACATCTGTTGCTTGCCGCGGCAGAAGCCTGCGGTATGCACGCGCTCGTCATGACCAGCGGAAACCTGAGCGAAGAACCCATAGAAACCGACGACGATCTTGCCTGGGAACACCTCGTTGCCGCCGGCATCGCCGATGCGTTGCTCGGCAACGACCGCGCGATCCTCTCGCGCTACGACGACTCTGTAGTGCGCGTGGTCGACGGCGCCGTTATGCCCGTGCGCCGCGCTCGCGGATATGCACCCCAGCCGTTGCCGTTGCCGGCGCTCGACGGCGCTCCGTCCTGCGTGCTCGCCTGCGGGCCACAACAAAAGGCCACGATTGCGCTCACGCGTGAAGGGACGAACGGCGAGGCAACCTGTTTTGTGTCGCAGCATATCGGCGATGTTGAAAACGGCGAGACCTTCGATGCCTGGAACGCCGCGCGCACGCGCTTGGAAGATCTCTTTGACTTGGCGCCCGCCGCCTTGGCCTGCGATTTGCACCCCAGCTATCTATCGAGCCAGTGGGCGCGCGAGCAGGCACGGGAGCACAATCTGCCGCTCGTCGAGGTGCAGCACCATCATGCGCATATCGCGAGCGTAATGGCCGAGGCCATCGCCGCGGGCCAGCTTACAACCGACGCGCGTGTCCTTGGCATCGCCTTTGACGGCACCGGCGCCGGCACCGATGGGACCATTTGGGGCGGCGAGTTTCTTGTTGCCGGCCTTGGCGGCTTTGAGCGCGCCGCGCATTTACTCACCTGGGCGCTCCCCGGCGGGGCGGCCTCCGTGCGCGACGCCCGCCGCAACGCCTTTGCCCTGCTCAGTGAGCTCGGTCTGCTCGAGCACCCAGGCGCCGCTCGGCTTTTGGGCAGCCTCGACGAGCAAACGCGCAGCGTGACAGCCACCATGATCGAGCACGGCATCAACAGCCCGCGCACCAGCAGCATGGGGCGTCTCTTTGATGCCGCGGCAGCAATTCTGGGCATCTGCGACAAGGCAACCTACGAGGGCGAGCCTGCCATAGAACTCGAAGCCGCCGCCTGGCGCGCGTTCAGCAGTGAAAGTGCCTGCCCCACCGGCAATATGGCCAGCTTTTCCGTAACCGAATCATCCCGTCCGGACGACTTCCATGTTCTGAACTCCAGACCGCTTTTTGAGGCGCTTTTGGAGGGAATCAGGACCGGCGTGCCCGCCGGCAAGCTCGCGCTCGACTTCCATGTCACCATCGCACGCGCGTCGGCCCGCATCGCAAGCGAGATCTGCGTCCGTGAAGACCTCGACACCGTCGCGCTCTCGGGCGGTGTGTTCATGAACCGGCTTTTGCTTCAGCTCCTTACCCACGAACTCAAAGACGCCGGTCTTGCCGTCTTGGTCCCCCACGCTGTACCCGCCAACGACGGCTGCATCGCCTACGGTCAGGCCGCCATCGCTCGCGCTCGCCTCGCGCAGACGGCGTTGCGATAGGCTGTTTTGCCAGCCTGCGCGCCGCCGTCTCACAGGTGTAACGCGTTTGCTCGTGACTTCCGCGAGCGCTACCATCAACTGATGGGTAATTAGGCGCCTATCCAGCGCAAAACGTATAAAAGGGGAACATTATGTGCCTTGCCGTTCCCGGTAAAGTGGTCAAACGCGACGACGACCTTAAGGCGACCGTCGACATGATGGGCATCGAGCGCCCCATTTCGCTGCGTCTCGTACCGACGGCGCAGGTTGGCGACTATATTCTCGTACACGCCGGCTTTGGCATCCAGATCGTCGACGAGCAGGAAGCGCAAGAAACGCTCGAGCTCGTTAACGCCATGACCGAACTGGCCGAAGAAGACCAACTGGCCAGCAATCCGGCCGAGGCATACTAGTGGCGGCCGGACAGCCGGCGCGTTCCGGTATCGACTTTTCGGCATTTCGCGACCCCAGGCTGGCTCGCGAGCTCATCGATCGTATTCATGCGCTTGTCGGCAGCCGCAGCATCAACCTTATGGAAGTCTGCGGCACGCATACCGTGAACATCGGGCGCTATGGCTTTCGCTCCATTATGCCTGCCGGGCTCAAACTGCTGAGCGGTCCGGGTTGCCCCGTCTGCGTTACCGCCAACCGCGATATCGACCATGCAATCGCGCTCGCCAAGATGGACGGCGCCATCATCACCACCTTTGGCGACATGATGCGCGTGCCAGGATCGTCCACCTCGCTTGCCGCGCAAAAGGCGGCGGGACGCGACATCCGCATCGTCTACTCTCCGCTCGACGCACTCGACATTGCTGAGCAAAATCCCGAACGCCCGGTTATCTTTATGGGCGTCGGCTTTGAGACCACAACGCCCACCATTGCCGCCGCCATCCTAGAGGCCGACGCGCGCGAGCTCCAGAACTTCTCGGTCTACTGTGCTCACAAGACCACGCCGCCGGCTCTGCGTGCGATCTCCAACGACCCCGAAACGACCATCGACGGCTTTATCCTGCCTGGTCACGTCGCTACCATCACGGGCCTGGCACCCTTTAGGTTTTTGGTCGATGAGTTCGAGACCCCCGGTGTAGTCACCGGGTTTGAGCCGGTCGATATCTTGCAGGGCATCTGCATGCTGGTCCAGATGGTTGTCGAGCACAGGCCCGCAATCGACAACGCCTACCGCCGTGGCGTCAATGCAGACGGCAATCCCGTAGCGCGCCAGCTGGTCGAGCAGGTGTTTGAGCCGTGCGACACCACGTGGCGCGGACTGGGACCGATTGCGGCTTCGGGTCTTTCCATCCGACCCGAATTCGTGCGCTTTGATGCCGGCGCCCGCTTTGACGTACCCATTGAACCGACGGTCGAGCCACGCGGCTGCCGCTGCGGCGACGTGCTGCGCGGAGCCATCACGCCGAGCGACTGTCCTCTGTTTGGCCGCGCTTGCACGCCCGAACACCCCGTCGGCCCCTGCATGGTGAGCTCCGAAGGCAGCTGCGCGGCGTACTTTAGATACCGCGACTAGCCCGGACGCTCCCGCGTACCGGCACCACCCACGATTGGAGTTTTCGATATGTCCCGTAATGCCACCGATAGCACTGTCCTGCTGGGCCACGGCTCCGGCGGCCAGATGATGAAGCGCATTATCGATGAGGTCTTTCTGGATGCCTTTGGGTCGCCCGAGCTGCTCGCGGGCAACGATGCCGGCGTCGCCGCGCTGCCCGCAAGCGGGCGAATCGCCATGTCGACCGACAGCTTTGTGGTAACGCCGCAGTTCTTCCCCGGCGGCAATATCGGCCGCCTCGCCGTATGTGGAACCGTCAACGACGTCGCGACCTCGGGCGCCAACGTGCGCTACCTCTCATGCGGCTTTATCCTCGAAGAGGGCTATCCCATGGACAAGCTGCGCCAGATTGTGCAAACCATGGCCGAAACAGCGCGCGAGGCGGGCGTGTCCATAATCACCGGCGACACCAAGGTGGTCGAGCGTGGAGGTGCCGACGGCGTCTACATCAATACCGCCGGCGTGGGCGAAGTGCCCGCGGGCGTAGCGCTCAGCGGTGCAAACTGTCGGCCCGGCGATGTCATCCTGGTGTCGGGTACGCTAGGCGACCACGGCATCGCCATCATGAGCCAGCGCGAGGGCTTGGCGTTTTCGAGCAACATCGAAAGCGACGCCGCACCGCTCAATCATCTGGTTGCCGACGTGCTCGCCGCCGCCCCCGACACCCGCTGCTTCCGCGACCCCACGCGCGGCGGCCTGGCATCCACGCTCAACGAGTTTGCCCAGGCCAGCGGCGTTGCCATGGAGATCGACGAGGATGCTGTGCCCGTGCGCCCCGACGTGCAGGCCGCCTGCGAGATGCTCGGCTACGATGTGCTGCAGGTGGCAAACGAGGGCAAGATGGTTGCCGTGGTGCCGGCCGAGCAGGCCGATGCCGCGCTGGCAGCCATGCGCGCCGCGCGCTACGGCGAAAACGCCGCGATTATCGGTCGCGTGCTGCCGCTTGCCGAGGACACCCGTCCCGCCGTGCGCGTACGCACCGGCTGGGGATCGACCCGCATCCTCGACATGCTCGTAGGAGAACAGCTTCCGAGAATTTGCTAGGGCGGAACCGCACGGTCGGCGCGATGCGGCTTGATATCCCTGGAGATGTTCAGATTCCAGCCACGCCAGACACGTAAGCCCAGTATTATGAGGTGCGTTTTAAACCCAATGACGGGAGCTTTCATGGCAGCAGCTTTTTCCCATGTGATTTTTGATTTAGACGGCACCATCCTCAACACGCTCGAGGACCTGGCGGCCGCCGGCAACCATACCTGCGAGACGCACGGCTGGCCTACGTTTGCCGTCGACGAGTACCGCTACAAGGTGGGAAACGGCATGCTCAAGCTGGTTGAGCGCTTTATGCCCGCCGAGTATGCGGGCGACGGCCGTATGTTTGAGCAGACGCTTGCCGAGTTTAGGGCTTACTACGGCGAGCACAAGGAGGACCACACCGCCCCCTATGCCGGCACGATCGAGATGCTCGACCGCTTGCGCGCCGCGGGTGTGCAGCTTGCCGTACTCACTAACAAGGACCACGTCTCGGCGGCTTCGCTTATCGAGAAATACTTTGGTTCCGAGCGCTTTGCGCTGGTGCAGGGCCGTGTCGATGCGTTTCCGCCCAAGCCCGAAGCACCCGTCACGCTGCATGTGATGGAAGAGCTGGGTGCCGATCCGGCAACCACGCTCTATGTGGGCGATTCCAATGTCGATATCCTGACCGGCCACAACGCCGGCCTCAAGAGCGCCGGTGTCACCTGGGGCTTCCGCGGCCGCGCAGAGCTGGAGGCCGCCGGCGCCGACTACGTGGTGGACACCCAGGACGAGCTCGCGGCGCTGATTCTGGGCGAGTAGCGGGGCTGTCGCTCAACACGGCTGCATAGATTCTGTCGCGCGGAAAGCGCATCCCATTTTGCCGCCTCAGAATGGGATGCGCTTTCCGGTTGAGCCTTGTCGGGGAATCGGCATCCCGTTTCAGAGCAATATTCCGGGTCGCACTTTCCGCAACCCACCCCATCCGGAAACCGCGACCCGCTATTCGGCCAAAAACCGGGCCGCATTTTCCCGACCACCCGATGCAACGCTGGCGCAAGGAGTGTCCCCAACTGCCGGCAGAAAAGGAACGTCCCCAAGTGCCGCCCCAATGACTACCATGGCAACGCCGCAGGTAGAGGACGGACAGACACTATGACCCAATCCAGGGGCACGGAGACGACAG